>JAUXGE010000290.1 GCA_030622435.1 Planctomycetota bacterium | reverse complement strand
GGACCAGGCCCGTAGTGCCGTGGCGCAGGAAACCGTCAATGTCGTCAAGGAATACCTACGCACAGGGCGCGTGAGAAACTGCGTCAACCTGTGCGAGGAGACGTTGGGGCGCTACGTCGTCGTCGTGCGGCATCGAAACAGGCCAGGTGTGCTCGCCCACACGTTGAACGTCATCAGTCATGCCGGGGCCAACATTGAAGAGATAGAAAACGTCATGTGCACCGGCACAGAGGCGGGTTGTGCTCAGATCAAGCTGGACGGCCCACTCGATGAAGCCGTCTTGACGCAGATCAAGAACGGCAACGAGCACATAATCGCCGTATCACACGGATCGCTCGGCGCGTAGGGGATTCCGTCACCTGAGTAGGGTGCGCGCTCGCGCACCTGAGCGAAACGGTTCGCAATAGCGAACCCTACGTGGCTCGCGCACCTAGCTTGTGTTGGCCGGGGAGTGTGCCACTGCTGTGTCAGCAGTGAGGCTGCCGGAAATGCGGCACGATCCGGTGCGCCGTAGGGTGGTCATTGACCCACCTCATTGTCCGGCGACGAGGTCGTGGAACAGATCGTAGGGTGCATCCCTGACGCACCATTCAACTACGAATCGCGCACGGCCGTTCAGGCCAGGGTGACCTTTTCCTCGTACAACGGATCGACAACGGCGGCCTCGACAAACGCACTCGCCCTGGCCTTGCACAGAGCGCACCGGCCGCACGGTCGCGTACCCGACCGCTCACACGTCCATGTTCGCTCGAGCGGCACACCCAGACGCTTGGCGAGCTTGACCATCTCGGATAGTCGCAGGTCCATGAGCGGCGCCTCCACGTGAATTGCAGGCCCTGCTGTCGGAAGACTCTCGAGCATGAGGTTGAACGAGTGCACGAACTCGCGCCGCCCCACGCCCGGCACACCCTCGCCGGTCAAACCCAAGTGCTCGGCGTTACAGAATCGGGATAACCCGAGTACAATCGTCGATGCGCCCATCCGAAGTGCCCACTGAGCACCGGCCGACACGAGAACCGACATCAGGCCCTGAGCCGCCGCCACCGGCGAACCGACCGGGCCTTCGTTCCAGGGACCACGGTATGGCCGCTTATTAGCCGCTCGCGTTTCCTTACCCGCAACCCTCGGCTCCTGGGACAGATCGAGCCCGATCGCCCTGGCAGACGGCAGGTAGTCAACCAGCTCTTCAATTGCCTTGAACTCAGATTGCGCCGAGGGCTGTCCGTAGTCGACATGCAGCAGAATCAGATCATGATCCGCAGCGTTACGAACTGCTGCGATCGATCCCTTCAGCCCACCCCCGGTCAAAACAACGATGCGTGACACGAGCAAGTCTCCTGGATCGACAACACCACCCCCTCCGATACTCCCTATGTCATTAGTTATCGGCATCGTCGTGGTCCTGCGGGCATCGATTATGAGCGGTGATCGGCATGGGCCGCGCCCGTCAATCCTGGCCAGGATCGATCATGTCCAGGGAGCGCCAGACATGCCACTGACCGCCCCGCACAACATTACCACGGGGCACTTGCGATACTTCCTACTGCTCCATATCCTGTGGCTCTTCGATAAAGCGTGGACAAGCCCGTAAGGAGGTTACAATGGCCGAGGTCGCACCGCTTGCTGCCATCCGTTTCGATGCAGCTCCCACGGACGGTGATGTTTCGCACCTGCTCGCCCCACCCTACGACGTACTGGATCAGGCCGACAAGGACGCGCTGCTTGCCGGGAGCGATCGCAATATCGTCGCGATCGACCTGCCTCATTTGCCACCGAAGTCGGCCGGGCCACCAGAGGCTTACGAGAAATCCGCGCAAATGCTGAACAAATGGCTTGCGGACGGAACCTTCGTCCGTGAGAAAAACCCAGCCCTCTATCTCTACCACCAGCAGTTCCAACACGACGGCCGGCAGCACACGCGGCGCAAGTTCATCGCCCGAGTCAGGTTACAGCCATTCTCCGATGGTGTGATCCTGCCGCACGAGTTGACCTTCGGTGGTCCCAAGGAGGACCGGCTCGCTTTGATGAAGGCGACCAGGTGCCAGCTCTCACCCATCTTCGGGCTATACGCCGACCCGGAGGATCGAGTCGGGCAGGCTTTCACCGCAACCGCCTCCACACAACCCGACGTGACCGGAACGCTCGACGACGTCGAGAATCGCATGTGGATCGTCACCGACCCGGGCGTGACGGACGTTGTTGTCACGGCGCTTGCCGATAAGAAGATCTACATTGCGGACGGGCATCATCGATACGGAACCGCGCTGCTGTACCGGGACTGGCTTGCGCAGCAGCATGGCGGTTCGCTCCCTCCGAATCACCCGGCCAACTACGTCATGTTCGTCCTGGCAAGCATGGATGACCCCGGCTGTCTCATCCTCCCGTACAACCGAGTCCTGGCGGACATCGAGCTCGAGACCGTTCTCGAGGCCTGGTCGGATGGGACAACGTCCACAGGCATTGATCAGGCCGACATCGTGCTGTGGGACGGCAGAACGGAAACCGAGCAGCCGCTCGAGTTCACTAACCGTGACATACTCACGTCACTCGAGCCTGATCAGTGCGATGCCTGGCACAAGCTCGACTACGCGTATCTCCATCGATACCTCATCGACGAGTTGCTGACAAAGAAGCTTGGCGGCGAGAAGCCGCAGGTGCGCTATGTGAAGTCGACCGGGGACGCGAAGGAGACGGCCCGGAACGAATCCGGCGTCGCGCTGCTGGTCAAGGCCACACCGATGGCCCACCTCCGCACCGTCAGCGAATCCGCCGGTCTGATGCCGCAAAAGAGCACATACTTCCACCCGAAGCTCGCAACGGGTCTGACGATCAATCCGCTGACGTAAAAGGGTGTCAGGTTGATTCTCTTTGCGTCATGCCTCGGCTTCCATGCGCAGAGCGTGTGTGAGAACGTACCGGAATGAACCGAGCCGCGACCGTGAGGGAGCGGAAAGCTCCATCCGAACCGCAACCGTAAGGGAGCGGCATCCGCCCCCGAGCAGGACCGCTTCCTTACGGGCGCGGCTCGGATAAGGCTCTTCACAGACGCACTCAGGTCTTCTTGACCAGTTCGATGTGGACAGGCTCGCCGTCCATCTTGACATCGGCGCTTGCCGGCCCACCTGCAATCGGTGTCGAGGTGATCTCGACTGCCAGGGTTTCCTGTCGGATATACTCTTCGCATTGCCCAACGGCCGCCGTGAGAGCGGACGCATCAGTGATCAGGGCGAGCCTGATCCGATCGGCTATGTCGAGTCCGGCCTGTTTACGTAGGTTCTGCACGTTGCGGATGATGTCGCGCGCAAGACCCTCGTTCTTGAGTTCGGGGGTGAGCCGCTTGTCGACGATCACGACGGTCTGTCCGTCGGCCGTACCAGCCCAATCATCGCCGTACGTACGAGCCGTCGTCAGATCCTCGGCGTCGATTGGTGTCTCGTTGCCGTCGATGGTGATCGTGACGGCGTCCCCGCGGGCAAACGCCTCTTCGACAGCTCTGCCGTCGAGGTTCGCGATAGCCCGGCGCGCCGCATCGGAGCTGCGCCCGAACTTGGGGCCGATCGTCTTCATGTTGGGCTCGACACAAACGGTGACCAGGTCGTCGGCCGAGTCCCGAAGTGTCACCGTCTTGACATTAAGCTCCTCGAGGAAATGGTCTTCGAACATCTCGACGGCCTTGCGCTCGGAATCGTCGCCCGGCACGACGATCAACTCGGCCAGCGGCTGGCGCACCTTCAGCTTCGAATCCTTCCGCGCCGACCGTGCCATGGAGACGAGCCGGATGCAGGATGCCACATGATCAGAGATGGACTCGTCGATCAGGCTCTCATCAGCCTGTGGGAAAGGGACGTGGTGCACGCTGGCCGGTGCCTCGGGGTCCTGCGCAACAACCAGGTTCTGATAGACCCTCTCGGCCATGAAGGGCACGATCGGCGCGATCAGACGGTTGAACGTGGTGAGCACCTGATGCAGCGTGGCGTAGGCGGCTCTCTTGTCGGCGGGCCAGCCCTGACCGTAGAACCGCCGCCGCGAGCGACGAACGTACCACGTGCTAAGAACCTCGATGAACCGCCGAGCCTCGGTGCAGAAGCGGAGGACGTCAAACCGGCTGTACGATTCGTGAGCGGTGCGGATCAGCTTGTGCAGGTCGGACAGAATCCACCGATCGAGCAACGAGCGCTCCTCGCCCGAAGCCGTGTGCTCGCCGGGCTTGAAGTCGTCCACCCGGGCGAGGTTGGAGAAGAACGCATAGACGTTCCACCACGGCAGGATCGTTCCGCGCCGGACCTCGTCGCAATGCTTGGGACCGAACAGGACGTTGCGTTCGGGGGAAGTTGTAGCGTAGAGCCAGCGCATCACGTCTACACCGATGGTGTCGGCGGCCTCATTGAAATCGAGGGCATTGCCGGACGACTTGTGCATTGGCTTGCCCTCGTCGTCCATGACCAGCCCGTGCCCCTCGAGCACCTTGAACGGTGGTCCGTCCACCATCATCGTGGAAACGGCAAGAAGCGCGTAGAACCAGTTGCGGAACTGCCCGGGCAGCGCCTCGACGATGAAGTCGGCAGGAAACCATTTCTCCCAGTATTTCCGGTCGGAGAAGTACCCCATCGTCGATAGTGACACAATGCTGGCATCCAACCAGGGGTTGCCGACGTCCTTGACGCGTGATGCCTTCTCGTCGCCGCACTGGGAGCAGCGGATCTTGACCGCGTCCACCCAGGGGCGGTGCGGTGAGTGATCCTTGAACTCGTCCCACCCTTGCGTCGCGCGGGCCTCGAACTCCTCGCGGCTCCCGATCACCTCGAAATGTCCGCACTCGTGGCACTCCCAGATGGGCAGCGCCAACCCGGAGTAACGCTTCTTCGAGATCATCCAGTCACCCATGTTCCGGAGCCAGTCGAGCTCGCGCTCGAGCCCCCAGGACGGGATCCACTGGGCCTGCCTGGCGGATTCCATGATCTGCTCGCGCCAGCTCATGTTGATGAACCACTCGTCGACCAGGCGATAGACGAGTTCGTCACGACAGCGCCAGCAGTGCGGATACCTGTGGAAATACTGTTCCTTGGCAAACAGCACCCCACGTTTTTTCATGTCAGCGATGATGTCGTCGGTGACCTGATCGAACCGCCGGCCGGCAAGGAATCCGAACTCGGGGCGGAAGGTGCCGTCCTCGAACAACGGCGCGATCTGCGGCAAGCCCAACTCCTTGCCCAGGTGGTAGTCTTCGCTGCCGCAGCCGGGTGCAATATGCACGATCCCCGTGCCCTCGGATTCCGTGACCTCGTCCCACGCGATCACGCGATGCCCGGGTATCGCTTCCGTGGCACCGTCCAGCATGTCGAACGGCCCCTCGAATGTCAGGTCGACGAGCGACTCGCCCGGGACCTCCTCGACGATCTCGAACGCGCCTTTGCTCTTGAACAGCTCCTGAATCGACCGGAGGGGGGCGATCTTGCGGGGGTCCAGGTCCTGAACGGGCTGCGCGCGCGGGTTCTCGAAGTTAGCCTTGCCGACGTAGTAGTACGCATCGCCCTGTTTGACCTTGACGTAGGTCATGTCCTCCTTGACGGCGGCGGCCACGTTCGAGCTGAGCGTCCACGGCGTCGTGGTCCAGACAAGGAGGAATTCTCCGGGACGCTCGCGCAGCGGGAACCGGATGAAGACGGACGTGTGGGGAACCTCGTGGTACCCCTCGTTCATCTCCATCTGACTCAGTCCGGTGCCACACCTCGGGCACCAGGGCATCACGTCGACCCCCTTGTAGATCAGCCCCTTCTCGAAGCATTTCTTCAGGAAGGCCCAGATGCCGTAGTTGTTCTCGTCGGACATCGTGTAGTACGAGTTGTCCCAGTCCATCCAGTAGCCCAGGCGCTTGGACTGTTCGGTCTGGATGGCGGCGAACTTGCTTGCCCTGGCCTTGCACTCATCAACGAACCGGCCGATGCCGTACGTTTCGATGTCCTTCTTGTTGGTGAAACCGTGCTGGCGTTCGACCTCGACCTCGATCCAAAGCCCCTGGCAGTCGAAGCCGTTCTGGTATCGCAGCTCGCGGCCCAGCGCCGCGTGATATCGCTGGTAAATGTCCTTGTAAGTCCGGCCCCAGGCGTGATGGACGCCCATGGGATTGTTCGCGGTGATCGGCCCGTCGAGGAACGACCATCGCGGCTTCCCCTTGTTGATTTCGCGGAGCTTGTCAAAGGCCCGGGTTTGCTCCCAGAAGTCG
>JAUXGE010000171.1 GCA_030622435.1 Planctomycetota bacterium | reverse complement strand
GAGGCAGGAGCCCAGTGCGGTAGTCCCGCACGCTGGGATCTGTGGAGGGGGTCCCGGGCAACCGGGATCCCTACTCCGACACGGATTCATAAAAAGGTGCTTGCCCCGCCCGCTTCAGTGGTGGGGGAGTCGGACGAACCACAATAAAAAAAGGTTCTCCTCCAAAAAAGTTACTGCGCTTGGCCCGAAAGGCCTGCGGACGGATACCCCGAGGTCGGAGCTCGTCGTAAGTACTTCTCTTTCAAGAACTTGGACTACGAAACGCATCGCGAATCACCAACTAATTGGGAGGAGAACCAAAAAAAAAGATGCGAAACGAACCCATCTGGAAGTGTGACTGGAACCGCCCGCCGGGCGCCATAGTTCACGCGAAGCGTGACCATGCTCTGCGTAATGCCTGCGTGCAAGCAGAAAGTTCTTGGCGTAGGATGAGCCGGGCGGTACAATCAAGGCACGTAAGTCGTACACCTTCTGTGAACTCGAGAAGACCGGCAGGTGAGGCGAATGGTGTGTCCGCCGCGTTTGTCTTGCTGAGGTATGCGATGAAGCTCAATGCAACAGCGACCTTACTCCTGACCTTGCTCACAATCCTCGTGTGTGCTTGCCAGCCTGCGCATGGCGAAGGTGGTTCAATTGTGGGCTGGGGATCACACGTGCTCGTTCCGCCGGAGGACCTGACAGATCTGGTGGAGGTTGCCGCTGGCCTTTCGCACAGCCTCGGCCTGAAAGCCGACGGATCAATCGTGGCGTGGGGAAACAACGGCAATGGCCGGTGCGATGTGCCTTCACCCAACGCGGACTTCATGGCTGTAGCGGCGGGCGGCTACCACAGCCTGGGCCTGAAGGCTGATGGAACAATCGTAGCGTGGGGATGGAACCACGATGGCCAGTGCGATGTGCCTCCACCCAACGCGGACTTCGTTGCCATCGCGGCTGGAAGCATACATAGTCTTGGCCTGAAGGCAGACGGCTCGATCGTGACGTGGGGTGATAACGACGATGGCCAGTGCGATGTCCCCGCGCCGAACGAGGGTTTCGTGAGTGTGGCGGCGGGCGCGACGTTCAGCCTGGGGCTCAAGGCCGACGGCTCTATCGTCGCATGGGGATCGAACGAACACGGGGGGTGTGACGTCCCGGATCCGAACGCAGGTTTCACCGCTGTCGTGGGGGGCGGCCAACACAGTCTCGGCCTGAAGGCCGATGGCTCGGTCGCTGCCTGGGGATGCGGCAGCTTGGACCTTGGGCAATGCGACGTTCCTGTTCCGAACACCAACTTCGTCGCCGTAGCTGCGGGTACGGTGCACAGCCTGGGTCTCAAGACTGACGGCACTATCGTGGCGTGGGGAGAAAACTACTATGGCCAGTGCAACGTTCCCCCGCCCAACGTGGACTTCGTCGCAGTCGCTGCGAACGGCCACCACAGTCTGGCGCTGAAGATCGATGCAACCGCTGTTGCATGGGGCTACAACAAGCACGGCCAATGCAACGTCCCCCTGCCGAACGCGGACTTTGTAGACATGGCTACTCTCGGGGTCCACAACCTAGGCCTGAAGGCGAACGGCACGATCGTGGCTTGGGGTTCAAACCAGTGGGGGGCGTGTGACATTCCGGAGCCGAACAGCGACTTCGTCGATGTGACGGTGGGCGTCATTCGTAGTATCGGGCTGAAGTCTAACGGCTCGGTCGTGGCGTGGGGAGATTGCGGGGACGGCCAATGCGACGTCCCGGAGCCGAATAGCGACTTCATCGAAGTTGCGGGGGGCTGGGACCACAGTGTCGGGCTGAAGTCCGACGGATCCGTAGTTGTCTGGGGTTCCTGTACATACGGCCAGTGCGACATCCCGGAGCCTAACGCCGACTTCGTGGACATTGAGTCGGGGGACTATCACTCTCTCGGTCTCAAAGCTGACGGCTCAGTAGCGGCGTGGGGATCCGCCTCATCCGGAAAATGTGATGTACCGGAGCCCAACACGGATTTCATCGCTCTTGCGGCGGGCGCTGAGCACAGTCTGGGCTTGAAAGCCGACGGTTCGATCATAGCGTGGGGATGTGGTGGCGATGTGGGCTGGGATTTTGGCCAATGCGATGTGCCGACGCCAAACGCTGGTTTCGTCGCGATTGCTGCAGGCTACGTGCACAGTCTCGGCCTGAAGGCAGACGGCTCCGTCGTCGTATGGGGAGAGGAGTTTGCGGTGTCGCGCCTACCTTGGCCGGGGGTCTGCCTCAGCGCGATCACTGCTGGGATGTACTCCAACCTGGGTCTGATCCTTTCCGAACCATCTGACAGCGACGGCGATGGCGTGGTCGATCCCTGTGACAACTGCCGGGAGAATCACAATCCGGATCAGACGGACTCCGACGGCGACCGTTGCGGCGACGTTTGCGATCCTTGCTTCAACGACGGCCCACCCACGGCGGAGCCGGTCGTTCCTGATGTGGGCTACGGTGCAAGAGTCCGATACCTGGCCTTTACCGTTCCTCCGGAACCTGCGGGGCTCATCCAAGCGTTCCGCGTTAAGCTGAAAGACCTACCCGAACCGTTCGAATACGCCGAGGGTCGCGTGATGTGGGTGGGAGAGCCGCATCAGGTTTCGGAAAACGGAGGCGCCGTTTTTCCCTCCCAAGCACCGGGCTGGCCGGTGTTTTGGTCCGCTCCTTTGCAGTGCGAACCGCACTACATGGACTGGAGCACCTACGGTTCCGTATACGTCTACGGCGAGTCAATCATTCCTGAGGGTGTGTACGACGTTCAGACCGTTCGAGAGTCGTGCGATGTGACCAAGGAGTCCAGCTTCTCGGCAAACCTGCGGATTGCGGGCAGCCGATGGGGGGACCTGATCGAGAACTGCACTACAACGCCGTGCGGTCCGCCCGATGGGAGTGTCGATGTGACAACGGATGTCACTGCGGTACTCGACAAGTTCAAGAACCTTCCGCGGGCGCCGGCCAAGTCACGGTGCGATTTGGATCCGAACCTGCCCGACCTGCTCATCAACATCACGGACGTCACCGGTACGCTGGACGCCTTCAAGGGTCTCCCGTATCCCTACGCCGGTCCACGTGCGATCGACCCGTGCGAGTGATGGTGACTGCCTTTACGCGGCGGGTCTGGCTGATCCTGTACGCAGGTAGCCCTGTGCGGTATACCCATGCCGGAAAGTGGAAGAGGAGTATTGCTCGAGAGCGTCCGGGAGAGCGCGTGTGTCGACGGCGGCGTTGAAAATCGGTGGTATAGTGCTGTGTGGCGGCGAGAGCCGTCGCATGGGCGCGTCGAAGGCCTGGCTGCCGTGCGGGACTGAGGTTCTGCTGCAACGGATGGTTCGGATTGTGTCCTGTGTTGCCCGGCCGGTGGTCGTTGCGGCAAGAGAAGGTCAGTCGCTACCCTCGCTGGCTGATGACGTTGCGGTCGTGCACGACGTGATCGACCGTGGAGGTCCGCTCGCGGGTATATCGGCCGGCTTCGAGGCTCTGGCCGGACGATGTGATGCGGTCTTTGTTGCCTCGTGTGATCAGCCCCTCCTGCAGACACCATTCATCGAGCACATGATCGAGCTATTGGAGGATCATCCGGCCGTCGTTGTCGAGCACGGAGGACACCGGCATCCATTGACGGCGGTGTACCGGCTGAGCACGGCTACCGCTTTGAACGACATGATTGCGCAGGGGAATCTGCGGGCACACGATTTCGTGGAGTCATGTTCGGCACGGATCGTTTCTGCGGTTGAGTTTGCCGACGTCGATCCGCAGCTCGATTCGCTGCGTAACGTGAATGATCCTGCTGCCTACGAGGACGTGCTGCGTTCGCTGGAGAGCTGATCGGGCGTGCCACCTACACGACCTGTGAAAGCGCTCCATCTCGTTCTCAGCGCGCCGCCCGCCCCGGTCGGACTGCCGACATGTTCTCTTTCTTACACTGAGACTGAAGCGCAAGGTCGTTTGTAGCGCAGGCTTCCAGCCTGCACGAGCTGCGATTACGATGCAGGCAAGATGCCTGCGCTACGCGCTTAAGGCGACCTTGCGCTGTAGTGCTAATCCCACTATATGAAAGCGCTTTGCCTTCCCGCATGGCAGCCGGTGGGGCATGTCTTGCCTGCCCTCTGCCCGCTCCTTGACAGTCGCGGTTCTGATCCGAAGCGCAGCTGATTATTCTGATCCGAATTACACGGTGCATATATCACGGCGGTTAAAGACAATCGCGCCGGCCAACCAGAACACGACTGAGACTGTTGCCAGCACGAGGATGTCCGACGTGGGCCATGCGCCCTCGCGGATGATCAGCAGCGGCCGGTAGTAATGCTGAAAACTCAGGAACGAGATGCTCCGCGCGGGTTGCCAGAACTGGGCCAGGAAGTTCAGCACATAGCCCGCCAGCACAATGGCGAAGGCGACTCCGACCGCCCGACCCCGCCGGTCGCTCCAACAAGAAACGAAAAAAGCCATGGCGCCGACGGCAACGTACAAGCCGTATAAGTTGACAAGAACGATGAGCAAGTGGCCTGTCGCCCCTTGCGTTTCGGACGTGGCAACCCGGTTTCCAAGGAGATTACCCGCAAGTCCCGCCGCCAGGATCACGAGACCCGAGGTGAGCCACACGAGCGACTCGCAAACGTACACACGGGTCCTTGACACGGGCAGGCCCAGCAGCACGTCGATGGTTCCTCGGTCGACTTCGCCGGCAGGAACGCGCGTACAGCATATGATCCCATGAGCCCAGACCATGATCAGAACGATAGGATGGACCCAGGCGGTTGTCGCTATCATGCCTGGTCCGATTGTCTCGCCGATCTCCGTACCGAAGAGCGCCTGGAACATGCCGTTAAGGAACGGCATCTTAGCCCAGTAGTCGAGGATATCCTGGTCAAACAAGGGTAGCATGTAGGCGATCAGCGCTTCAAAGGTGAATATGCCCAGGGCGAACAGCAGCGTGACCAGCCAGATCTCTCGGATGGTCTTGGCAATCAATCCCCGATTCACGCAGGCTGCTCCTTACTCGTAATACCGGTGAAACACCCTGGCCAGATCGGGCTGTTCGATGGTCATGTCGTCGATCGGTTGCCCGGCCGTCCATTGCACGAGGTCACGGGCCGAGCCTGTCAGTGATGCCTGCCACTGCTTGCCTTGCTTGTCGAAAACGTCGAGGAATTTTGGCACCTGAAGAGTCTCCAACCGGGCGTCGTCGCGCCAGCGGATGGTCACGGCGCGCTTCGCGCGGGAACGCAGTTCGTCCAGTGATTCGTCGGCGACGAGCTTGCCGTTTCGCAGAATGGCCACCCGGTCGCACAATTGTTCTACCTCGCTGAGTGTGTGACTGGAGAAGAAGACGGAGCGTCCGGCGGAGGCGATGGTGCGAAGGTGCCGATAGAGCTTCTCCTGCATGAGAGGATCCAGGGACGAGGTCGGCTCGTCCAGGATTAAGAGTCGTGGTTGATGGGCGAGGGCGAGGATCAGGCCCAGCTTCTGGCGCATTCCGCGTGACATGCTTCTGACACGCACGGTTGGATCAAGCTCGAACTCGTCTGCCAGTCGCAAGCCTTCGTCCACGAGGTCCCGCCTGCGGATGCGCCCGAAGATCGGCAAAGCGATTCCCAGGGTCAGCCAGGGATAGAGACGCAAGTCGCCCGGCAGGTAGCCGACCTCGGCTTTTATCCGATGGCTGTCGCGGCGGCAGTCCAAGCCGAACACACGAGCGCTTCCGTCCGTGGGTTTGAGCAGGCCCACCAGAACTCGAATGGTTGTCGTCTTTCCAGAGCCGTTGGGTCCCAGGAAACCGAACACCATCCCCTCGGGTACGCGCAGATTGAGGTCCCGGACGCCGATGCGGCGTCCGTACAGCTTGGTCAACTGTTCGACGACAATGACGCTCACGGTGCTCCCCGGCCTGGAACGACGTTTCACTCGAGTAGGAACATATCGGACATTCTATCCGAAGGGCCTGCGTCGTCACCCCCGGGCCTGAGTGTCGGAGGATGAGCGGTGGAGCCCGCGCGCGAGCGGCGTGATAGACCCCCTTGTGGCTTGGTTTCGCAAAGGACGCGGGGTCACATTCGGAGGATGAAACACGGCGCGAGCGCATCTGTCTCCTTTCCGCCACATTTTAGGGGCTTTGGGGTCCGGAGCCCATGTCACGGTCGTCGTGAAGAGGTCAATTTTCTCCATGCGCAGCGTGTTTTTTTGTTGCTTTGAGAAGAGTTTCTGACGTACATTGGTACTTTCGGATCAGATGGTTCGTTGCGCACTTCGCTGCACGAGATGGTCTGTCTGCGTCTTCCATGTGGAGCGGCCGTGCTGGAGTCTTTTCGGGCCAAGACAAGTTCAACAGGCAGTAAGGGAGGATGAACGATGAAGAGGTTACTGTGTGTGTTGTCGGTGGTGGTTGTTGTGAACGCCATGGCGTCGGGTGCGTGGGCATGCCACGGCGCGTGCTGTTTACCGGACGGAACGTGCGTGGACAACGTGGAATTGAACGCGTGTCTGGCCGACGGTGGTCAGCACATGGGCGAGGGCGTGTTGTGTGGCGAAGTGAACTGCGAGCCGAAGCCCACTTGCCGCGTTACCGGCGGCGGTGTGGATTGCTTCGGCGGCGTTTTCGTACCGGGTGAGTGCCAGGGGGCGGTGGGGAGAATGAAGAAGAACCCCGGCATCAACACGAGCACGTTCGGCGGGCAGGCCGGTGCCCCGGGTTCGGTCTTCGGCGAATGGACGCACGTGAACCACAGCGGTCCGAGTGGGAAGTGGACCTTCCACGCCGGGACGCACAGCGCGCCCGATGGGACCTTCATGGAGGTCATTGCGTGCAGCGACGAGCCCGCCTGTAATCCCGCGGCGGCGAATGGCTTCCATAAACAGATCGACATCGTCGGTGTCGGCACCTTCAAGAACGGTTCGCCCCGGCCCGAGGTGCTCGTTGGCGATCTGTGCGATGTGACCATCCACATCGAGGATCTCGGCGAACCCGGCAAGGGAGTGAAAGGGCGGCAACCCCAAGGCAACGGATGCCTGGAGGGCGGACACGCCGGCTTACTCGTGGACGATTTCGGCGACTGCGGTTGCCCCGATTTCTACGAGATCCGGATCTCCTGCGATGTGGGTGGTGTGATGGAGGAGGTGTACGTGCACTCCGGGTACATCACGGCGGGGAACCTTCAAATGCACTCTTCGCTCGATTAGTAGTACCACGATCCGCCCTCGCTCAATGGGCGGTCTCAGGACACGACCCGGCCGCCTACGGCTGCAAGCATCCAGCCAAGGGCGGCCGGGTTTTATGTATGTCGTCGAGGCGTTGTCGAATGGCGGGTGGACCATCGCCTCTTCCCCTTGTTCCGCATCTGTGAATCACGCCGCCTGAGCGTTGCGCTGACCTGTATCGGGGCCGGCGGCACGGTCCCTGACTTCCTCGCCGGAGCGGGTATAATGCGGCACGATCCAGCGGTCCCGAGCGTCGGACTCGACCGCTCGAGAAACCAAGGATCTCGTCCGCGAGCGTCGCCTGGGGCGCAGACGGATGAGTATCGAGAGTCATACAATGGCGTCCAATCCGCAATCCCCAATCCGAAATCCGAAATCGGCAATCCCCAATCCGCAATCGGCCTCCCCGCTTCCGATGAATCTCGACGAGGCTCGGGCGCGAGGATGGGACGAGGTTGACGTCGTCTTCGTGACCGGGGACGCCTACGTGGATCATCCGAGTTTCGCCGCCGCGATTCTCGGGCGGGTGTTGGAGGCACATGGTTATCGTGTCGGGATCGTGGCACAGCCGGATTGGCACGATTGTGAGGCGTGGCGGGAGTTCGGTCGGCCGAGGTTGTTCTTCGCCGTCAGTGCGGGGAACATGGACTCGATGCTCAACCACTACACGGCCAGCCGGAAAGTCCGCAACGACGACGCATACTCGCCCGGCGGGCGGATCGGCGCGCGACCCGACCGGGCTACTCTGGCCTACTGTCAACGAGCGCGCGAGGCGTACAAGGGCGTGCCGATCATCGCGGGTGGCGTCGAGGCCAGCCTGCGCCGACTCGCGCATTACGACTACTGGAGCGACACGGCCAAGCGTTCGATCGTGCTGGACGCCAAGGCCGACCTAGTGGTCTTCGGCATGGGGGAGTCGGCGATCATCGAGATCGCGGACCGCTTATCCTCCGGCGAAGGCGTCGTGGATCTTCGCGACATGCGGGGTGTGGCCTTTGTGCTAGGTGCCAGTGAGGCACCACCGTCGGGTGACACGGTGGTCGAGCTGCCGTCGTATGAGCAGGTCAAGTCCGATAAGCGTGCTTTCGCGCTGGCCACGCGGCTGATTCACCAGGAGACCAATCCATACAACGCCAGGACTATCGTTCAGCGACACGATCGCCAGGCCGTGGTGTGTAACCCGCCGCGGCTGCCTGAGTCGCAGGAGGCGGTGGACTCCTACTACGACCTGCCGTATACGCGCCGACCGCATCCGAGGTACACCGAGCCGATCCCCGCGTATGAGATGATCAAGGACTCGGTCACGATCATGCGCGGGTGCTTCGGGGGGTGTTCGTTCTGCTCGCTTTCCCTGCATCAGGGGCGGATCGTTCAATCTCGCAGCAAGCGGTCGATCCTCGGTGAGATCGCCGCACTCGGGCGTGACCCGGACTTCAAGGGAATCATCAGCGACATCGGCGGTCCGACGGCCAACATGTACCGGATGCGGTGCCGTCTTCCTGACATCGAGGCCCGGTGCCGGCGGCTGTCGTGCGTCCATCCGACGATATGCCGATTGCTGAACACGGATCACGAGCCTTTGCTCGACGTCATGCGGGAGGCTCGAGGGCAGGAAGAAGTGCGCCGGGTGTTGGTAGCCAGTGGCGTCCGCATGGACCTGGCCTTGCGCTGCCCGGAGTACATTGACGAGTTGGCCTCACACCACGTCGGCGGTCATCTGAAGGTTGCCCCCGAGCACACGGATCCCGAAACGCTGCGGCTCATGAAGAAACCCGGCATTGAGGTCTTTGCGGAGTTCGCGCGACGGTTCGATCAGGCATCCTCTCGGGTCGGCAAGGAGCAGTATCTCATACCCTACTTCATGGCTTCACATCCGGGTTGTGATCTCGAGGCGGCGATCGACCTGGCGGTTTACTTGAAGTGCGGCGGGTATCGGCCGGAGCAGGTGCAGGACTTCATTCCGGCGCCTATGGACCCAGCGGCGTGCATGTATCACACCGGCCTTGATCCTGTGACGATGCGCCCCGTGCACGTGGCCAAACATCTCAGGGATCGCAAGCCACAGCGAGCGCTCATGCAGTTTTTCCAGCCGGAGAACGATCATCTGGTTCGCAAGGCCCTGATCGAAGCAGGTCGGCGCGATCTGATCGGCGACGGTGGTAAGTGCCTGGTCCCGTCGAAACCGCCCGAGGCCGCGCGGCCTGCACGCCGACCGCGAGCACGTTCACGGCATAGACGTGCTTGAGGGAAAACGGCCTGAGAGGACGCAGGCCGCTACAATGACCAGCCAAGCCGACACCACCTTCTTAGAAACGGCACTAGCTCAATAGAAGGAGGCGATGCACGTGTTGGAGCCGAGCGAGTCGCAGACGCCGCTGCAGCAGTCGCTGTCCTGGGCGCAGTCGGCTCCGAGAGGTGAGCAGTAGCCGCTGCCGGCGTAAGCGTCCTTGGCAAGGAAGGTCGAGATAACCGGCGCAACGAACGCGAGCTTGATTCCGTGG
>JAUXGE010000241.1 GCA_030622435.1 Planctomycetota bacterium | reverse complement strand
CACGCTGGAACACGTCACGATCGGGCAGATGGACCTGGGTAAAGCCGAGGACAACTACGAGTTGATCCAGGGCGGCGAGATTGCATGGGCGGCGGACTACATGAACGTCGACGCCGGCGGCCCTTATGATCCACGGATTGAAACGGATGCGGGGCTGGTGCGCATCACTGGTCTGCTCGAGCAGTACACCGATGACAACGAGGGGTGGGATTACTATCAGTTGTGCACGCGCTCTCGCGACGATCTTCTCGCCGCGGCCGACATCCCGGCGCTGCCGCAGTGGGGTCTTGCCATAATGTTGCTGTCGATCGCCGCAGCAGGCACAATCGTGTGGAGGCGCGAGCGTGCGTACGAGGCATAGCGCGCCGAGACGGTGGCGATCGCCGCATCAGGGAGAGGAGTGGACATGAGCATCCAGACATTGACGTGGACGGCGTTCGTGATTGCGACGACATCGCTTGTCGCTTCCGCGCCGGCGGCCCCGTTGAGCATCTACGATATTCAAAGCAGCACGGTTGACGGCGATGCGAGCACCTACGACAACGACGTTATCAACTGCCTCGGAGGTGTGTGCGTGGCCAAGTTTGCGGGTACCCGTCCCCGCCTGATTTTGCAGGACCCGAACGAGCCGGATCGCTGGGGCGCGATCCAGGTGAAGGACTGGATCATCAACTCGGGTACGGGGGAATACGAACTGTTCGATCATGTCGACATCGGCGATTGGGTCGAACTGACAAACATGCTGGTCGAGGAAAGCCGTGGAACAACGATCCTGCACTACCAGGCCGCCAACAATCCGGGGTACAGCATCGTCAGCCGGAACAACCCCCTTCCGGAACCGATCATCGTTCCCGTCAGTGCGATCCCGGCTCCCGAGTTGGATCCGCAGGACTGGGGCTGGTATGTCGTAGACCACAATGCCGAACCGTATGAATCGATGCGGCTCATCGTACGAAACGTTACGGTCACGCAGAACAACCTTGGTAAGGCAGTCGACAACTACCGTCTCGAAACTCCGGACGGGGACGCCTGCTGGGCGGCGGATTACATGAACGCGGATGTTGGTTCGTGGGGCTATCACCCGTTTGTCCGTGTGCGTCAGCACTTCTGCGCTGTGGGTGGGACGTTCGAGCAATACACCAAGTTAAGCAACTACTGGGACTACTATCAGTTGATCACCATGGAGACGACGGATCTGGCCATCTGCGGCGACGGTGACAGCGACGGAGACTCAGACTGGGATGACCTGCCCCGGTTTCACACATGCCTGACCGGTCCTCACTGCGACGGGAGCCCTGGCGGCTGTCTTCCCCCGGCGTGGCACACATTGCCGATGGGACGGTCAATCAAGCATTGCCTGATGATGGATATGGACTACGATGGCGACGTGGACCTGGCGGACTTTGCCGGGTTCCAGCGCGTGTTCCAGCCCGAGTGAAGTCTCAGGGTGTTGACAGTCCGGCGAGCAGGAGAGACCACTTGAACCGTGCACCTTATTCGAGCCGTGCCTGTGCGACAGGCATCTGTCTCGCCATGCTGATGTGTATGCCGGCACCGTTCGGCTGTAAGGATGAGGTCAATGGTCGCGCATCGGAGGTCCCGAAAGTGAAGGCAACCCTCGAGCTTACTGGGAGCGGACTTGGTAACCCGACAACGCTGACTTTCGAGCAGCTCGGCAACATGCCGATGGTTCGGGTTGACAAAGTGCTGATGCGCAAGTCGCACTATGAGGACACGAAGACGAGTTGGGAGGGGCCGGCGTTGGAGCCACTGCTGGCGGCGGCGCAGATCAAACCCGGTCCAATGAAGCTCACGCTCGAGGCGGAGGACGGATACAAGATCGAGGCCACGCTCGAAGACATGAAAGACGCCATCGTCGCCATGAAGGATGGGGAAGGTCGGTGGTTGCTCCGTGTCGACGAGGATTGCGAATTGAAGCTGGTTCCACCGCACAAGCCGGGCAACTTCTGGATCATGAATCTGACGCGCATCACTGTCGTGCCTGCAGAAAACGGCGAGCCGTAGCGATGAGTCGGTCCCGCCCGCATTTCTTCAGCCTGCACGAACTGCTGATCATGGCCGCCCTTGCGGCACTCGGCGGCGTGTCGGGCAGCGCTGTGAGCCTGGTAGGGGCGGCGATACACGCATTCATCGGCCTGCCCGGCGGTCTGCAGTTCATGGCCGGCATCCACATTCTCTGGCTCGTTCTTGCGGTCGGACTCATTCGCAAGCCGGGAGCGGCCACGGTCACGGCCGTGCTCAAAGGAGTCGTGGAACTGCTCTCTGGAAACCCGCACGGGCTGATCGTCGTGCTTATGAGCGGTCTCGGCGGCATCGTGGTGGACCTTGTCTGGCTGCTTGCGGCTCGGCGGGACCGTGTGTACGTCTACATGCTGGCCGGTGGATTGGGTGCGGCAAGCAATCTGCTCATCTTCAAGCTCATGTTCTCCCTGCCCTCGGGCCGCGCCGTGGACACGGCTTTGTGGTTTCTTTCCGGAGTGGCGTTCGTCAGTGGTGCTTGGCTTGCCGGCTTGCTCGGGTGGTCCCTGATGCAGGCGCTGCGCCGGGCGGGTGTCGTGGGCGTGCTGCGCCCGACGCAGGCCGGTCAAACCGCCGCGCAGACCTGGCTAAGCGCCGGCGCGATCGGTACGCTTGTGGTGCTGACGGGCCTGGCCGTCTACTTCTTCCGTGTGGCGCCGAGTGAATTGGACACCGGTGGGACTGCGAGCGCAACACCGGCCGCCGTCCTCGGCGAATCCGGCTCAACTCAATGAAACCTCGCAAACGCAAGACATGGCTGGTTGGAATCGCTCTGGGTATCCCGGCGGGTATGATCCTGATGACTGCGCTTGCCGGGATCTTACCGTTGTTCGTTGCCCTTCCCGGCGGCGGCGAGCGTTGCACGAAATGCCACGAACTCCACGGGGGCATTCGATACGAGGACGTCAAGACCGACGGTTGGATTCACCTTACCGGTGACGTGCCTGAACAAGCATGGATCGAGACGGTCAAGTTGTTCGAGACGCACAAAATAGACGACCTGCCCGGCGTGACTCTGCTCGACCTGCTGGCCGAGCACGGTTGCGACAACTTCCACCGAATCGCTCTTATCTCCCTTGATGGTGGCCACGCGTCGATCGAATCGCAAGACCTGACGGAATCGGCCCGGCTGGTCCCTCATCTCGGCGCTGCCAGGTTTGCCGATGAGCGTCTCCACGCGTCGGCGTGGCTTCGGGCGATCGTGGAGATATGTGTGGTTGGAGATGAACCGGGTATCGACCTGGACGGTCGGCGAACGACATACGGAGCCCTTCTTGCGGGCGATCGGATGACAGCGTTGACCGAACCGGCTCGCGTCGCCCTGGATGACGAGGCCACGGGACGGACCTATCGTAACGTGGCCTCGCACCTCGTGACGGGTGTGCCATTCGCACGGCTTATCGAGAGGCAGTGCGAACGGATCAACGTCGCTGCCGGTGGCGATATGCTGTCGTTCGGGATGGAGGATCTTCGCAGCGCCGTCCTCAGTCGCGATAAGCACGAGGGTGTCGTGATGCTTGTCCTGCCACAAAGAAGCCGGAGTGAATGGCCCATGGGTGTCACCGCTGTTGCATGCGAGTGAGGTAGGGTGGGACATTGACCCACCAATTTTGAACTCACATGGCAAGGCACATGCAATACAAGGCGAAAGAGCGCCACGATGCACAACGGTCCCCGCGCAGTCGACCGCGCGCCACTCAGGTGCTCTTGGCGTCCGGAGTGCCGATCCTGCCGCTCTTGGTTCTCATGGCTGGATCCTGGGTTGTTGCCCGGGAGCCGGAGCGGGGTAAGGGTAACTACGCTGTAGTACGCACGCTTCCTCACGACCCACATGCCTTCACCCAAGGACTCGTCTATCACAAAGGCCTTCTCTACGAAAGCACAGGCGGCTACGGTACATCGAGTCTGCGGCGAACTGAGCTGATGACGGGCAAGATCTTGCAGATTGAAGCTCTGCCGCGTACTCGTTTCGGCGAAGGGATTGCGCTTTGCGGCGACCGGATCGTACAACTGACGTGGCGGGCCGGTGTCGGGTATGTCCGCGATCGGAAAACGTTCCGTGTGCTTCGCGAGTTCCGTTACGAGGGCGAGGGGTGGGGACTTACATACGACGGTAAACGCCTGATCATGAGCGACGGCACTGCCACTCTGCGTTTCCTCGATCCGGAGACTCTCGAGGTGACCGGCAGGTTCGAGGTCACCAATCGAGGTCGCCCGCTACGTTTTCTCAACGAGCTGGAAATGGTGCGGGGCGAGATCTACGCCAACGTGTTTCAATCGCACCGGATCGCGCGCATCTCGCCGCGCACCGGTCACGTGGTGGGGTGGATCGACCTTTCCGGGCTGCAACGCAGGGCGGCCGGCAGAGCGACACCGGGCCATCGCCTCGGGGTTCTCAACGGCATCGCCTACGACGCCAAGGGCGACAGGCTGTTCGTGACCGGTAAGCAGTGGCCGGCGCTGTTCGAGATCGAAGTCGATGTGAGAGACGATGGACACTAGTTCGGTCACCCCTGAGTCTGCGGGCTGGGTAGAACCGAGACGTGCAACCGCTCTCGAGCAGTGTTAATCCTCTTGAAAGGTGAGGGCACGATTGGGCCACCGATTCGTGTCCCCCACGGCTAAAGCCATGGGCCACCCGACGCAGGCCGCTACAATGACTGGCGAAACCGACACTATCTATATGGAAACGGTACTTGTGTCGCATCACCGGCAATAGCGACGATCAACCTCGATGATCCTCCTGATGCGAAGGCCCGAATCAGCCTTGCGAGTACTGAAAACGGTCGGGCGAAGGGCTGAACACGGCATCTTCGCCTGTAGATTCGGCATGCGGACACAGTCGGAGGCAGCCCTCGCGTTTGCGGTTCGGGCGGAGATCCTGATGCGGCGGGCAGCTGTCCGAAGATGTAAAACCATCTCAACTGCCGATAAAAACGGATACAATTGAGACCCTTGCCGTGGGGAACGGCAGCTTCTTGCGCCTTCTGGGGAAAGAAGGGGCGGCAGCCTGCGTCAGCCGCTCGATCTCCACCAGGCCCATTGCGGAGGTTCGTGTAATGGTGCGTCGATCGCTCGCTCATTTGGTTGTGGTGTTGCTCGTGGCTCTCTGTGTCGGCTCCGTTCCGACCGCCGGCCGAGCTGCCGTCAAGATTAAATCCGTCAAAGCTCCGGCAAAGGCTGCCAAACCTGTGCCCAATGCCGAACCGGAACTCGGGCTCGAGGCCGAGTCCGAACCTGAGCCAAAAACCGAAACGGACGTTCCCGAGCCGGCTCCACCCGAATCTCCAGCCGAATCGATCACACCGACGTTGCCCAAGGCGTGGACCCAGGCTCTGCACTGGCGGTCGATAGGACCGGCCACCATGGGTGGACGGATCACGGCGCTGGCTGTGTGCGAAAAGGACCCGAGCACGTTCTGGGTCGCCACCGCGTCGGGCGGACTCTTGAAGACGACCAACAACGGCATCACGTTCGAGCACCAGTTCGACAACGAGAGTACCGTATCGATCGGTGACGTGGCAGTGGCACCATCGGATTCCAAGATCGTCTGGGTAGGGACCGGAGAGAACCGGCCTCGCAACAGCGTGTCCTGGGGCAACGGTGTCTACAAGTCCGTTGACGGTGGCAAGACCTGGAAACACATGGGGCTCGAGAAGACCTTCCAGACAGGGCGTATCGCGATCCATCCGACGGATCCGAACATCGTATACGTCGGCGCCGCCGGCCGGCTCTGGGGGCCCAGCGAAGAGCGAGGGCTGTTCAAGACGACCGACGGCGGCCAGACCTGGGAGAAGGTGCTCTACATCGACGAGAAGACCGGCGTCATCGACGTGCAGATGCACCCGGATGATCCCCAGACGCTGCTTGCTGCGGCGTATGAGCGGCAGCGCGACGGGTTCGACACGAACGCCCCCGCCAAGACGTGGGGACCCGGTGGAGGCATCTACAAGACCACCAACGGCGGCAAGACGTGGCTCCGCCTCTCGAAGGGGCTGCCCACGTGCGAGCTGGGACGCATCGGGCTCGACTACTACCGGAAGAATCCCGACATCGTCTTTGCGGTTATCGAGTCGGAGCGGATCGCTGAGGAACCGGAGAATGCGCCGTATATGGGCATCCGTGGGGAGGACATCGAGGTTGGTGCCAAGCTGACCGACATCCTCGAGGACGGACCCGCGGAGAAGTCCGAACTCAAAAACGGTGACATCGTTGTGTCAGTGGATGGTGCCACGGTTCATTCCTACAACGACATGGTGTCGGAGATTCGCAAGCACTCGGCAGGTGACACCGCGAAGTTCGAGCTGTCGCGCGAGCGTAAGAGCGTCTTCGTCGATGTCACTTTCGACCCGCGCCCCGAACCCGAAGGCGAGGAGGACAAGGAGGACCAGGACGATCCGGAAAAACGCAAGCGGCGTAGCCCGTTCCATGCGGGTCTGGGGGGGCAGCGAGAAAACGCCCAGGAACAGCAGGGCAAAGAGGGACACGAGTACGGCGGCATTTACAAATCCACGGACGGCGGCGAGAGCTGGGAGCGCATCAACAGCGTCAACCCGCGTCCTATGTACTTCAGCCAGGTCCGCGTGGATCCGAGCGACGACAAGCACCTGTACGTCCTGGGCATTTCGCTCTACCGATCCAAGGACGGTGGTGAGACCTTCACCAGCGACGGCGGGAAGGACGCACACCCCGACCACCATGCCTTGTGGATCGACCCCGACGACGGACGGCACATGATCCTCGGTAACGACGGCGGTCTGTATGTCACGTACGACCGCATGGAGAAGTGGGACCACCTCAACCACATGGCAATCGGCCAGTTCTACCATGCCACTGTCGGCCCGCGCCGAAACTACCGTGTGTACGGCGGCCTGCAGGATAATGGAAGCTGGGGCGGCCCCAACCGCTCGAGTACCGGCGACGGGCCGACGAACACCGACTGGTTCATGACCGGCGGTGGTGACGGCTTCGTTTGCCTGGTGGATCCCAACGATCCGGACCAGATCTACTTCGAAATGCAGAACGGCGGCATCAACCGCCGCAATCTTAGAACCGGCGAGCGCGGACTCTCTCGCCCTCGAGCGCCCAAAGGCGTCAAATATCGGTTCAACTGGAAGACACCGTTCATCCTGTCGAACCACAACTCGCGGATCTACTACGTGGCCGGGAACCACGTGCTCAAGTCACTCGATCGGGGCGATGGCCTCGAGAAAATATCACCGGAGATCACACGTACGGATCGCGGCAGCGGAACGGCTCTCGCCGAATCTCCGGTCGATGCCGACGTCCTCTACGTCGGTACCGACGACGGTGCCCTTTGGGT
>JAUXGE010000196.1 GCA_030622435.1 Planctomycetota bacterium | reverse complement strand
GCAGACCGTTGAGGTGTCGAGGTAATCCCATCCGAAAGGCATCAGCATACCGGCATCGCCGCTCGTCGAGCCTGCGGCGTGGATGGACGCCTGATAGGATTTTATCCCCACCGGATCCCAATCTGACATGCGGATCTCCAGGGTCACGGTTTGATCGGCGCCGTGCAGGATGATCTCGTTGCCGACGATCTCGTGCGGTCCGCTGGCGCTGACCGGAACCAGGGCCATCTCCGCGGCGTTCGCGTGGATGCTCACTCCAGCAAGCACTAGAGCCGCGATAGCGGCACTCGCTCTTTGAACTGACATTGCATCGCTCCTTTCGCAGACGGGCAGGAGGGCGTGGGTGTCCCTCCCGAACAGGCACTATGATACCAGAAATGGGCCAGAATACCAAGGCCAAGCGGCAACGCCATGGGTCCAGGCTTTGTTCGCAGACACAAGGGTCGCTCTCGTGGCTTCTGACGGCTTTGCCGGGCCGGGTGGTGTACCTGCGCCCCGGAAACGCTCAGACGGCGTTTATGGCCATCCTGCGACTTGGCAGGCTACGGGCATGACCAAACGGGACGCATCCCTCTATCGGCTGGCTGCGCTAATCGCGCCCGTTGCCTTGGCGTGGATCGGGCTTCGGCTTGCCAAACCGCCCGTACCTCCGGACGAGACTCCGACCGGCCGGGCGCACCGGCTGTGTAGGGTGTGCGGGTTGGAACCCGACGAAATCGACCGGCTCATCCTGATCATGCGTGACTCACCGGGTGACCGAGCGACGTTGACCCGGCTGTGGGAGCAGACCTACGGCGACGATGTCGAGGCGCTCGAGGAGTCCCGCGAGTTGTGCGGCGGGTGTGTGGAGGCGATCCTTGACGCCGCGGAGAGTAAGAGCCCATGATCCGCAAATACATCATCGTAGTGTTGGTGCTCGCCGCGGCTGGGACGATTCTCCTGTGGGTAGAAAGCTACAGACCGAGTGTGGCGTCTCGTGGTACCTGGAAAGTACCCGGTCGGTGTGTGGATTTTTTCGTCGGCATCGACCGGGGGTTCCACACGGTCGTGCAAAAGGGCGGCGTCTGCATCGCGTACCGATATACAGTGAAGTACGGAAACAGGAACAGACATCGCGAGTTCAAATTGACCCGCAACCTCAAATATAGTGTTTGGTATCCGCATTTTCAAGAATGCAGGCTTAACAAGAAACACGGCTACAGCGCGCCGCAGGGAAGGGTGTTCGAGGTACACACCGTATGTCTTCCGCTTTGGCTCTTGCTGGTTCTTTTTGCGGCCTACCCAACGGTCACGTGTTTCCGGGGGCTGCGGCCTTGGCGTCAGCAACGCAGACAGCGACAGGGCTTGTGTCTCAACTGTGCCTATGATCTAACGGGCAACGAGTCCGGCGTCTGCCCGGAGTGCGGCACGGAGGTGAGGCTGCCCGTCTCCGAGCCGGATGAGCGCTGAGGCTGAAGCCGAACCGGCGACCCCATACGCCGGTTACCCAGCGGTCGCAGGTTAGCCCGGTAGGTCGGGTCAGCAGACCCGACATTTCAGCTGGTAGGTGGGGGAAGACGTTCGACTGGCGCCGTCACAGCCACCCCGCTTCCCTTTCGACATTTTGACGTTTCGATGTTTCGACTCATCCTTCATCCTTCATCCTTCATCTTTTTTCTCCCCCCCTGATCGCTCAAAACTCCCCTCCAGAGCAGGCGCCAGTCACGTTATTCTCTTGCAGGGCGATGCCGCGCCCCACCGACCACACGTAGCAACGGAGATTCCGCCATGCCCGAAGTCGTCTCCAACATCCAACGCCTCGCCAACAGCCGCAACGCCCAAAGCTACACCGCGCACTCGCCCAACTTCAACGCCGGCGCAAGCCCCCACGCACCCTTCCGACCTCTATGGACGAAACCTGATGAAAAATAAGGATACCAAACGAACCCATCTGACAGCGTGACTTTAACCGCCCGCCCCCATCGTGCCGCGCCCCACTGGTGGCTTGCCCACCAGTGCCAGCCGCGGCAGTCAAGCTCAGACTGGAAACCCTCGGACATCAGGCAAGCCTGGAAGAGGCCACTCATCGGGCTCGAAGTAATATCGCCAGCTCGACCATTTCCACCAGTTCGGCAATCGGGGGACACCAACGAAATCGAACGAAATCGCGGGACAGAAACCGGGGGTCACCATACGAATGGCACTGCCGTGTCCTATCAGTTCCGCTCAGTCAATCTCGGTGGGGATCACGATGTTGTTGTACTCGAGCAGCGTACCTTTTGCGCGCTCCAGATCGACTATCGCGATGTTGTACTCGACCATGGCGTTGAGCATTGTGCGACGGATGTTTGCGAGACGCTGCCGTGAGTTCAACTCGTTGACCAACGTGTTGTGGTCCTTCCGTTCCGCCCTGGCCACCAGCGAGCTAACTTCTCGTTCCCGCGCCTCCGCCGACTCGAAGCTCGGGCCGATCTGATCATACGTCGTCTCGAGTTTCCTGACGGCCAGGTTAACATCCAGAATGATCTCCTCGAACTTCTGGCGCAGTTGGGCCGTGGCGGAGTCATACTGAAGCTCGGCGCGGCGCCTGACGGCGCGAGGACCGCGGTTGCCGATGGGCACCTCGAACTCGACGCCGATGTAATACTCGATGAACTTCCGCCGTGACAGCTCGTCGAAGGACCGGTCCGCCGTCCCCGCCAACCCGTCGAACGTCGTGCGGAAGATCAGATCGAACCGTGGCAGCTCGGCGTTCTCGGCACGGGCCACGACGATTTTCGCGTTGGCAACCTGGAGCTTCGACTCGTTAATCTCGGTCCGGTTGTCCAGTGCGATTTGCACCTCGGCCAGTTGATCGACGATGAAGCCCTCGAATCCCGGGAAGTCCTCGGGAATGAGTTCGATCGTGTCGGCCAGGTTGATCTCGGGATCGTTCATCAAGGCGATCAGCTGATCCTGGGCATCGAAAACGTTGGCTCGCCGCTGAACGAAGTCCGCCCGGGCCTGCTCCAGGTCCGCCTTGGTAGCGGCGATCTGAACCGGCGTGATATCGAACTCCCGGCGGGCGACAAGGTAATTGTATATGCCCTCGAAGTCCGCAAGCAGCCGTGCCGTAACGACCACATCGCGCCGCGTCTGGACCAGCCGCCAATAAAGCTCCTCGACCTGACGGAGAATGTCACGGATCTGTCGCCGAAACGCCAGGTCGCTGATTTGGCGGTTGTTCTTGGCGACGAGAATCATGGAGCGGTTGTGGTCGATGCCGAAGTTGCGCAGCACCGGCTGCCGCATCTCGGCGATAAACTGGCTCAAGTATTCGGGATTAATTTCCTGGAATGCAAACGCCTGCTTCGTCCGCTGCAGGTTGTACGAGCCGCTGACCTGCATTCCGGACGGCAGCAGCTTGCGGACACCCGAGCTCAGCGTGAACCTGTCAAGGTCCGTCGCCATGAGCTGTGAACCCGTCGGGCGATCGACGTTGTTCTTCGTGATATTCGTGAAAAACAGCGCGTCGAACGCCGCTTGCGCCTCGACGACCTTCATTTGCTCTATAGCAGGGTTGTAGCTAAGTATCTGGATGAAGAAGTTGTTGGCGAGCGCCCGGCGGATGGTATCCTCGAGTGTAAGGTGGACCTGCTCCGGACGAGTGATCGTGTCGATTCGGTCGATTACGAGGTTGGCATAATCGGTGATCGCCTTGTCGCTTTCCTCTCCGGCTCGCAGGAGCGCCGACTGTGCCATCTCACGGGCAAGGGCCAGCTCCGGCACGTGCCAGTTCAGCCGATCCGTAGGAATGTTCACCGCACCGCGGCTCTGGGCGTGATCATCCTGCCCACGGGTGCTTGTCGTGCCTGCCTCCTCGGTGCGTTCATCCTGCACGGCGACCGCTAAGCCGGCCGACGCAATCCCATCATCAGCACCAAGAGACGGCGACGAGATCGCCGGTTGCTCCCCCATCAAAACCGCAGGCAGAAGCATCGTGAGAAACATAGACATTCGAGTTCGGTTGGTTCGGTTCATGATCCGGTCGGTCCCTGGTCGCGGGCACACCAAACGTTCGGATACTTGCCTGCATGCCAGAACTCCGTCAGCCGTCAACTGATGGGTTGGGCGTCCCATGGCTTCAGCCGTTGGGGACGCGAGTCGGTGAGCCAATCGTGTCCCCCACCCCTGAAAAGGTGGGCCGGCCCACCGGGAACAACCTCTCGAATCAACCTTGACGGAGCACTAGTCAGAACGCCGTTCGGAAAGGGTCGCGCCGCGTCACGAGTCACCCTGCCGCACGGCTCGCCCATGCTATCAGCAGCATAGTCCGCCCGTCAAACAACTGACCGCCCTGAGCGGACAAATTCAGACGCTCCCGAGAATACCGGGCTTGAACAGCTCACCTTGCAGAAACACCGTTATGAAATCGTGTCCCTCAAGCTGGATCTTTTTTCTCCATCTTATCTGGAACGTGCGGCCGGGTTAGCATATTGTGTCTCAGCCCCTTTTCCCGGAGGTCCAGGACCATGCGCAAGCTCATAAGGCAACCACTCGAGGATGTAGCTGCATGCCTCAACCGTCTGGCCGAGTCGGGTCGCCCCGGCAGGACCCTCGGAATCGTGCTCGTCTCACTCCTGATAACATGGTTCATCTATGTGCCGATTCATGAAATGCTGCACGTTCTCGGGTGCGTGGCCACAGGCGGGTCGGTCAGCAAGCTCGAAATCGCACCACATTACGGCGGCGCGCTGTTCGCACAGTGGTTCCCCTTCGTTGTGTCCGGAGGCGAGTATGCCGGACGGCTGTCCGGCTTCGACACCAAAGGATCCGACCTGATCTACCTGGCCACGGATTTCGGACCGTTCGTGCTCTCGGTTCTTTTCGGGGTCCCGTTGCTGCGCATGTGCGCGAAACGACGTCGCCCTATTCTCCTTGGCGTGGGGGTCGTCGTCGGCTTGGCGCCGTTCTACAACCTCATCGGCGATTACTATGAAATGGGGTCGGTGATCACGACTCGCATCGCAACCATCGTTGGTGCCGGCGGAGGCGCGATAGCCTTCGAGGGCATACGCTCAGACGACATCTTCAAGCTCATCGGCAGCTTCCTGCTTCGCCCCGGAGACCTGGGGCTTCACGGCGCAGGTTCTATCGCGGTAGGTGCCCTGCTCGCCGCCGTGTCCATGGTTCTGGCGGTGATCCTGTCGCTGGTAACCTACGCCATGGGGCACGGCGTAGCATGTCTAACGGTTGGACCCGGGCCGGTACAGGCGGACCACGACGCCGGCGGATAGGTGACATCACCTCACAAGCGCGCCGTTTCGAGACACCAATAGTCCTGTACAGCGAGAAAAACAGATTCCGGAGCTGTCCTTAAGGGCACATCCCAAGAGAAGATGGTGAACTCGCTTGTGGCGGGCCGGTCTCGCCTGGAGGTGCTGCGCCGCGGCATTCTCACCATCCTCCAAAGCCCGGATCAACCGAGATCATGATACCCTGGTTGGAGTTTACCCTTCCCACGGCCATGTGCTGCCGATAGCGGTGTGGAAGAAAGTGGGGCAACGCATTACTATGTTATGGGGGTTTGTTCGTTTGTTATGGGGTCCACCCGAGACGTCAACCGAATCTGGCCGTAGACCTGGCTCTGAGCTGTCGGGCAAGAGGCTCGATGTGGGGCAGCCGTGACCAGCTATGGGGTCGGTGACTCCCCGTTCACGACTCGGGGCTTCGGTTGGCGTCCGGAGAGATTCTGCTGAATGCCGGGCTGTCAAGAGGGATGAAGAGGTCGTGCTCGAGTTTCCTCGCGCAACATGAACTGGGTCACCAGTTTCCACACGCGTTTCGTTTCAAACGCGGTCGGACGTGGGGCCGGGACGATCGGCAAGATTGAATGCAAGGAAAGGGGAAGTCTCCGTGTCTATGTCTTCTGGAAGAGCCGTTTCGTTCATCACTGGCTTGATATTAGCGGCGATCATTACTTCAGGTAACGCCTGGTCCCAGGCGGACAAGACTGATGGGTCCGGACAGGTGAGTCTGTGGGAGCCGGTCGGTGTGCTGGCCAGCGCGCTGACCGACGAGGATACATGGATCCGCCCTGACAAGTTCCTACTTTACCGACTGGACCAGGCGGCGTTTGCCGGAGCGATCGCTAAGGCACCGCTGGAGGCGGCTACGGAAGCACGAGATGGGGGAATCGAGGCGCCCAAAGGCGACCCCCTTCTGGAGATGCGCATTCCCATGCCGGACGGAACGCTCGCCCGGTTCTCGGTGGCGGAGTCTCCGGTTATGGCTCCCGAGCTGGCGGCTCGTTACCCACAGATCAGAACGTACGTGGGACAGGGCATCGACGATCCGACGGCCACCGCTCGGCTCGACTGGACACCACACGGTTTTCATGCCCAGGTGCTCTCAGCCAAGGGGGCTGCTTACGTCGATCCGTACTTGCGTGGGGACACGAGCCTCTACGCGAGCTACTACAAGCGGGATTTCGGTGGTCCACCAATGCCATTCTCGTGTCTCACGGAGTCGGGTGAACCGCGCCCGGTCAGGGGTGCTGTGGCGAGCGGCGTCCTCAGATCTGGTGAGACGCTGCGCACGTACCGGCTGGCATGTGCGGCGACAGGGGAATACACGCAGTATCACGGAGGCACCGTAACGGATGGTCTGGCCGCCATAGTCACGGCAATAAACCGCGTGACGGGCATCTACGAGGTTGACTTCGCCGCCCGACTCGTCCTGGTCGCAGATAACGATCGACTCGTGTATACGAGCCCGAGTGGGGATCCGTATTCAAACTCCGATGGGTACGCGATGCTGAGCCAGAATCAGAGCACCGTCGACTCCGTAATCGGAAACGCGAACTACGACATCGGACATGTGTTCAGCACGGGCGGCGGAGGTGTGGCCTATCTCGGTGTGGTCTGTGCGACGAACTGGAAGGCTCGCGGCGTGACGGGCCGGGGAGCTCCAGTTGGTGACGCGTTCTACGTGGACTACGTCGCGCACGAGATGGGGCATCAGTTCAGTGCCAATCACTCGTTCAACGGCGTCAACGGCAGCTGCTCGGGTGGGAACCGAAATGGGTCGACGGCATACGAACCGGGCAGTGCCTCGACGATTATGGGTTATGCAGGCATCTGCGGCTCCGACGACCTGCAGTCCCACAGCGATCCGTACTTCCACGCGATCAACTACGATGAAATCCGCGATTACATCACGAACGACTCGGGTGACAACTGTCCGGTGAAAACCTCGACGGGAAACAACCCGCCAACGGCAAGCGCCGGCTTGGACTACACGATCCCGCAGGGAACACCGTTTATCCTGACGTCGGCGGCGAACGATCCCGACGGAGATACGATGACCTACTGCTGGGAACAGTTCGACCTCGGTCCGGCCGCTCCACTTTATGCGGCGGACGACGGGGCCATTCCGCTGTTTCGGTCCTGGGACCCCACAACCGATCCCTCACGTACATTCCCGCGTCTCGTGGATCTCCTGAATAACGTGACTCGTAGCTCCGAGAAGCTGCCCACTCTGAGCCGGACGATGCACTTCCGGGTGACTGTGCGCGACAATCGCGCCGGCGGAGGTGGAGTTACGTGGGATGACATGCAGGTGACGGTGGATGGAGGCTCGGGACCTTTCCGGGTGACATCGCCCAACACAGATGTAGTATGGGCGGGAACCCAGACGGTAACGTGGGATGTGGCCGGCACGGACGGCTACCCGGTCAACGCCACGAACGTCAACATCCTCCTCTCCACCGACAGCGGGCTCACGTTCCCGTATATCCTGGCCGCCAACACACCGAACGACGGAAGTGAGCCGGTCATTCTCGAGGTTTCCGGGACGTCGACGGCGCGAGTGAAGGTTGAGGCTGCGGGGAACATATTCTTCGATGTTTCCAACGAGGATTTCACACTGACGGACGGTACGTGCTGGCCGGCGGCGTCACCGGCACCGGAGCCGGGGGTGGCTGTTGCGAAGAACCGCTATCTCGCGTTAGTCCCGGGGAATGCGGACCACACGACCGCCGTGCGGGTAAAGGCCATCAACATGCCGAGCCCGTTCGAGGCTTGGGAGGGTCAGAGTATGTGGTTGGGAGAACCGCAGGAAGTGAGCGAGAACAGCGGCGCTGTGTCCCCTTCGGCTGCGCCGGGCTACCCGACTGTCTGGGCTGCACCGCTCCAGTGCGATCCCCATTTCACCGACTGGGCAGCGTATGGAACGGTCTACGCTTACCATCAGAGCGTGATCCCCGGGGGAGTCTACGAGGTGCAGGCGGTCGACGCCCTGTGTGCACTCGGCAACGAGGAGCACTACTCCGCAACACTGTCCGTCGCAACGAGTCGCTGGGGCGACATCGTGGATAACTGCACGACGGGTACGTGTGGACCACCGGACGGTGTCGTGAACATCTCGACCGACGTGACCGCGATACTGGACAAATTCAAGAACCTCACTGGTGCGCCGCTCAAAGCCCGATGTGATATTGAACCCGCCGCGCCGGACCTGTTGATCAACATAACGGACGTGGTCCATGCCGTGGATGCCTTCATCGGGATTGACTATCCGTTCGACATGCCGACGCCCTGCCCTTGACAGTTCGCTGAGTGATCCTTGTCGATCGCACAACTGTAAGGCTATTTTTGGGCAGGAAAGTAGAGGCGGAACGTCGTACCGCTGCCCGGCCCGGTTTCGATTTCGATGCGGCCGCCGGCATGTTCCACGATTCCGTAGACGATCGACAGCCCAAGCCCGGATCCCTTGTCGACGGGCTTTGTACTGTAAAACGGTTCAAACACATGATCGAGGATCTCGCCTTCTATACCTGTACCCGTGTCACTCACTGCCATCATCACATGAGGACCAGTCACCGAGCGGGTGTTGGCAGTTGCGTGCTGCTCCCCGAGATCCACATTGGCGGTCTCG
>JAUXGE010000304.1 GCA_030622435.1 Planctomycetota bacterium | reverse complement strand
TGGCAACGGTGGTCGCGGTTCTCGCCGCTGTCGCGTTGATCGGAGCGCACTGGTGGATATGACTTGGGCACTCGAAGCCACCGACGTCCACTTTCGCTTCCCGGATGGGCGGGAAGCCCTACGAGGCTTGTCGCTCAGGGTCGAACCCGGAGAGACTCTCGGTTTGATCGGTCCCAACGGCGCGGGCAAGACGACGTTCTTTCTGGCCGCCCTCGGTCTTTGCCGACCTCATCAAGGCTCGTTGCTAGTCGGCGGGCTGGATGTGACATGCAAAAGGCACTTGCGAGACATCCGGCGGCGTACCGGTCTCGTTTTCCAGAATGCCGACGATCAGCTCTTCAGTGCGACGGTCTTTGATGATGTGGCATTCGGTCCCCTCAACCTGGGGCTTGCCGCTGCCGACGTCCGACAACGAGTGGATAGTACCCTAAGGCGCGTCGATGCCGCTCAGCTCGCCGATCGTGTGAGCCACCATCTCAGCGCCGGCGAGAAGCGACGCGTTGCGCTGGCCTGCGTTCTGGCGATGGAGCCGGACGTTCTCCTGCTCGATGAACCCACAAACGACCTCGATCCCCGTGCGCGTCGCGAGACACTCGAGCTCATCAATGCGCTCGGGCAGACCAAGCTGATTGCCTCCCACGATCTCGAGTTCATCCTCCGCTCTTGTGACCGTGTCGCGGTAATCGATGAAGGACGGGTAGTTGCAGACGGATCCGCCAGGACTCTTCTCGCCAACCGCGCTTTGATGGAAGCTCACGGACTGGAGACTCCTCCATCACTTGACTCCCGTGAGAGGAGTTAGGACGGGCCCGGCGCAAGTTGCAGGCTGAAGACCTGCCAGACAGTAGACGGTGGCAAGGCCGCTGAGTGCGTGTCTAGCGTCACGGAGCCAAGTCCCGTAGGGACGACAGCCCGTAGCCCACGGCGCAAGCCGTGGGTTTGGGGTCCGGCCTCGATAGATTCAGTCCCGTAGGGACGGCACTCCCTCCTCAAACCAGTCATGCATTCGATCTCAACGAGAGTCTGTGTTTCGCCCCTACCGGGGCTCGTACCACATAGCACGACATCATCCCCACGGCTCACGCCGTGGGCTGATGCCTTTCGCCCCTACCGGGGCTTATTCCCCTTCCAAGGGTCTCACTATCGGGGGCCACTGGCGGCTTGCCCGCGGGTGTGGGGGGTGGCCCATGGCGCTGGCAGTGGGGGACTCGAATCGTCGAGTCATTTGGGGGCGGCGTTCTCTGGCCGCTTCAGCGGTCTTCCCCGAAGGGCGTTTAGGTCGGGCGTTTTACGCCCGGTCCGCGGCTCGCACGATCCATTCCCACCGTTGTCTCCAGCCCGTTTCAACGGGCTTACCATCCGCCCTTCGCGTGCGAGACGGTAGTACGAAAGCCCGTTGAAAACGGGCTCAATCATGACTCAACAGGGGTGGAGTTGAGGCGGAGCACCGAACGACCGGCCCTAAAAGGGCCGGACTAACCGCCCGCTGCGCGGGAAAGCCCCGTTGAACGGGGCTGGAGCATTCCCCGACATCGTGTCTTGAGCCGCCAGTGCGGGGACGATGCCCAGGAAGGGATACAGACAAGTGTGGGCACAGGATCAAATATCCAGGCATTGCCGACTATATGACCATGCGCGACTCGGCGCCGCGCGGGAATACGCCGAAGGCGTATGTTGCAGACCCTGTGTAACTGCCCCTGACGCCGGCGTTCCCCGGTCGTCACCGGCGCCGAATCGCGGACAGGTGCCAAAGAGTGGGTGCACCCCCAAGGAAGGCTGCGAGCGGGAATATGCGAGGATCATGAGGACCTTCCTGCTATAATGGATCGGATTGCCTCGGAGGTCGCCCGTGTCCGCAAGAGCATGCACAATCATGGCCCTGTTCAGCGTGTCGATCTGTGCAGGTAACGCTCGCGCGGACGAGTTGCTATATTGCTACGAGGGCGACGTCGTGCCGTACGACGAGTCCGCCGGCTGGATCGTTGCCGACGCCTGCGATGATCCATGCAGCGAATCCGTCGAGGACGGTCACTTTGTCCTTCGGTGGCCTTACGCGGGCAACTTAGCCAACTACCACCTCTGGATCACGCAGCCGCCGCAAGAGCCCCCCCCCACGCTCTGGGTGGAGTGGCGATTTCGCTCGAACCAGCCTATCGGCCCCTACTCCTATACGTGCGACGCCAACTTCAAGATACGTTACGCTGCGGTGACAGACCTCGTGAACATGTTCGGCGACGCCGCGGTCTCATGGAGTGGCGATGGTTTCATCGGCGGCCTGGCGATCGATCAGTTTCACACATACCGGTTCGAGTGCCTCAACGGCTTCGATTATCACGTCTCCGTGGACGGACAGGTCTTTATTGTAGATGTGGGCCGCAGCCCAGGCGAGTATCATAATATCCAGCTAGCAGGAAGTGGCTACTGCGCGCCGCCCCCCCCTGATCCAAGCACGGTGAACGAGTGGGATTTCGTCCGTTATGGCACGATCTCGTCCGGTGAGCAGATCATCGCTTCGGACCCGCCTGCCGGCCTTGTCGACGCGATGCAGTACCCTGACCTTGACCGCTTTACCGTCACGTTCGACTCGCCCAACTACGTGTACATCGACGAAGTCACGGTTGAAGTAACCGGCGGCATCGCCCCCGTTGTGACCCAAACGCGCCGCCGTGAAAAGGACGAGCCGGACACCGTCGAGATCGTCCTGGACCGGCCCCTGCCCATCAACCATACGACGCGCTTTACCTTCAACGACGGAGTGGCCGTCAATGTCATCGAATACACCCCGGCCTACGGCGATGCGGACGACGATGGCGTTACGGACGATGTGGACAACTGCCCCAACACTCCCAATCCGGATCAGTCGGACAGTGACGGCGACGATGTAGGGAATGCGTGCGACAACTGCCCTGATACAGCCAACCCCGGTCAAGAGGATACCGACGGCGATGGGGCCGGCGACGCTTGCGACGGCTGCCCTGACGACCCGGAGAAAACCACGCCCGGGCTCTGCGGATGCGGCGCTGTGGATACAGACTCCGACGGCGATATGATCCCGGATTGCGTTGATCAGTGTCCGGGCGAAGACGACCGCATCGACGCCAACGACAACGGCACGCCGGATTGCCTCGAACACGGCCCGATCCCCGCGCTCTCGACCTGGGGCATCGTCGTCGCAATCCTTGCGTTCCTTGCCGTGGCTAGAGCAAGCTCTATCAAAGTGTAACGTCCGAGCGCGAATTTGGCCCGAGAGCAAACCTGTATTCGACGCTGCACTTGCCCTGAGAGCGCTATAAGTTCTACTTCCGCCGGAAACACCCAGCCCAACCTCACCGGCCCTTGCTCCGCCCCGGACCTCCACACTGACGACACGATCGACCTGTCGGACTACGCCCTGTTTCACGGCCTCGTCGCCGAACAATGAGGCGGGTCTTGACCCACCGCCGGTGGCGGCTGTGCTACATGACGGGTCAGTATGCGCGTGGTGGGCGGCCCCAGTGAAGCTTGGTCACGAGGTTGTGCCACTTGGCGTACAAAGGGTTGTGCACGAGTTGCAGGTCGGTGTCGAAGCGGCGAATGGTGATCAGGTCGCCGGGCTGGAGTGGGTATGAGACCTGGCCGTCGATAATGGCGGTCGTTCCCTCGTTGACGGTGAGGGCGACAATGTCGATCACCGATCCCCGTTCCACGACGAGCGGCCTGTGCGTCAGGGAATGAGCACAGAGCGGTGTCAGGATGATGGCATCGACGCCCGGCTGCATGATCGGGCCGCCGGCTGAGAGGTTATGGGCGGTGGAGCCGCTAGGTGTACAGATGATCAGCCCGTCGCCGCCGACCTCGGTCAGGTGCTCACCATCGATCGAGATGCCGAGCCGGATGATGCGGAATGGTGGGCCTGCCCGGATCACGACGTCGTTGACCGCCAGGCTCGTGTCCCGAATACCCCCGTCGCGCTGAACAGTGGCCTTTAGAACGGTCCGATGGCTGATGATCGTGTCGTCCGAGACCGCGCGGTCGAAACACCGTTTCAGTTCCTCGACCGAGAACTCCGCCAGGAAACCGAGCTTGCCGAGGTTCACGCCGATCAGGGGGTGTTGGTTCGTTCCGGTGGACCGCGCCACGCCGATCAGCGTGCCGTCGCCACCCAGGACCACGATCCGGTCCGCCCGAGCGGCGACGGCCGGACGCCCATCGAAACCCATCGTCGAACCGACGACATCGCACCGCGACGAGGCAAACGACTTCAGCTCGTCCAGCACGGCCTCCGCGTCCGACTGATCGGGATTGGCGAGGAAGTAGACACGCCGTGACGACAGGGTTCCAGACAAGCTCGCGTCCTCCGACAGACCCGCAACACCGGCAGGCTGTTGACGAAAGTGCGCCCCGGACCTCCAGCCCGCGATTTCACCGGCGTAAAGCCGATGCCACACGAGAGAGACACTCTTCAACAGACCGCTAGTCTACCGTCGCTCACCGCCTACGGCGAGATCTGTCGTGTCTCCTGATCGGCTGTGGGGGCATCCGGGCGTGAGCTAAAGACGCAGAGAGCGTTTCACGGGTGCGAGACGGGTGCTCCGCACAGGCGGTTCGCCTGTCCTGACCAGCGATTCGACAGTGGACGCGATGCCGGTTGCATCGATTCCGCACTCCGCCAACTGCCCCGCGCGCGAGCCGTGCTCGACGAAACGATCCGCCGGCATACCCAGGCACGCGACCTGCGAAGACGCCAGACCCATCTGCTGGGCCGCCTCCATCACGGCCGAGCCGAAACCACCCGCAACCGAGTGCTCCTCGACGGTGATCACGGGCGCTCCGGAGGCAAATGCCGACTCGACCATTTCGCTGTCGATCGGCTTCGCGAACCGTGCGTTGACGACCTGCGTCTCGATGCCGCTCTCCGCCAGTATTTCCGCGGCCGCCATGGCGCAAACGGTCGTGACGCCGTAGCAGAGGATCGTAGCATTGTCACCCTCACGCAGTCGGCGCGAGCGACCCATGGCATAGGGTGGACAGTCGGCGTAGGGCTCAGGAACGTTGTCGCGCGGATAGCGGATCGCGCTGGGCTGATCCAGGCTCAGGCCAAACGCCATTGCCTCGCGCAGCTCTGCTTCGTCGCAAGGCGCCATCAGAACCATGCCGGGCAAGCCGCGAAGATACGCAATGTCGAGGAAACCGTGATGCACCGCACCGTCACCTCCGACCAGACCCGCCCGGTCCATGCAGAAGACGACGGGTAATCCCTGCAAGGCGACTTCCTGGAACACCTGGTCGAACGCCCGCTGAAGAAAGGTCGAATAGATGGCAACGACGGGTCGCATACCGGCCTTGGCCATGCCCGCCGCAATGTCCACCGTGCAGCTTTCCGTGATACCGATGTCGCGGCAGCGATCCGGAAACCGTTCCTGAAACTTGTTCAGGCCGGTGCCGTCCGGCATCCCGGCCGTCATCGCACAGATTCTGTCGTCGCCTTGCGCCAGTTCGATCAGGGCATCGACGAAGGCGGTCGTCCAGCTCTTGCCGCCGCCCCTCTTGAGGATCACCTTTCCGCCTTCGACGACGAATGGTTTTGGGCTGTGGTACTTGCCGGGCTCGGCCGATGCCCAGTCACATCCGTTTCCCTTGATCGTGCGTACGTGGAGGAGGACGGGATGGCCGGCGCGTTTGAGGACCTCCAGAATCTCGACAAGGTGCTTGATATCGTGCCCGTCCACGGGGCCTACGTACTGAAGACCCAATGCCTCGAACCACTGCCCCGGAGACATTGTC
>JAUXGE010000266.1 GCA_030622435.1 Planctomycetota bacterium | reverse complement strand
TGTCATCGTTCGGATCATCGATGCACTCCGTGTTGTTGGCAATCTCGAGCCAGTAAGTCGTCCCTGGCGACAATCCCACGATGGGGGAATCCAGCTCGAGCTGGTACTCGTAAAGCTGACTAGCCGGGTACATGCTCGTCGAGAAACCTGAAGCCACGGCGGCCTCGACCGGCTCCGCGAGGGTGACGCTCGACTGACCCACAACAGCTCCCGGGATACCGTTGTTATCGGCATACACCGTAATGCGGAAGTTGTCGTTGACCAGTTCGTTGCAGTCACAGCCGTCGGCGGTGTCACAGAAGTCCGACCCCGGGTCGCGGGCGAGGTAGGCACCCCATGTGCAGACCGTACTGATCGTTGTGGCCGTCGGAATGAAGTCATCCGCGGTGACGATCCCGTTGGGTGGGGCGGACAGGTCGCTGTAAACGGCCACATCAGTCGCTGAGAGGTTCAAGTCCGGCAGCACGCAGTTCCCCGCGCCGGAGATCGCACATGCGGGGCACGGCGGTGACGGGTAGTCGCACAGGGCGTTTCCGACGTAGTCGCCCCCGAGGGTAACACAGTCGTCCAGGGTCATGGGGTCGCCAAGCACATCGTCTTTACACTCGCCCGGTCCCGTGCAGCACGAACCGGTCTCGCACGGATCGAAGTCGCAGACCACGACCGGCTCCATGGTGGTAGGGATGTTCAGACCGGCCAGCCAGTAGCCGTTATGTTCCGCGCAATCCAGCTCGTTCACCACCGCACAGAGCATGCACTCGCCGGTCGTGCACTCGAAGTTGGGATCGCACGCGTTTCCGTCGTTGGCGCCGTCTACACATAGGTACGCATCGACGACATAAGTGCACTCGCCATCGGGACACTGGATGTCCGGATCACACGCATCACCGATCTCCAGGCCGTCAACACAAGTGTATTCGGGCAGACAGCAAGCTGCTTCCTGGCATGCCTGCACCGTAATGTGGAGCTGGTAGTCGCCCCCACCGCTGGCCGTCGCCATGGTGCTTTCCGGTGCCGAATAGATCGGATAATAGTAATCCCCCGCGGGCATCGGCCCCCAGGTTCCCCAGAGGTTGTCTTCATCGCAGAACGGGCCGCCGCGGGCATAGCCCGAGGTTCCGCGCCCGACGCCGATGGGCCAGTCGACACCGATCTGGCCAGCCGTATTGTCGGGAGGACCGCAAGTAGTCCACAGGTTCCCCCAGTTCGGCCTGGCAACTACGCCGCTGTTGGAGGTGCAGCACAGATCGAGGCGGATGTTCGCGCAGGCATCGGTCGAGAAACCTTCCCACCACCCCGGATCCTGGTCAGACCCGGCGGGGTTGAAGATCGACGAGCTGTTGATCGTCGGCCACTCATCGAACGTTGCACCACTGTTGTTGCCGGTCAACGTGATCGTTATGGGAGGGGCACCAACCGCCGGAACCGTGATAACCTGTTTCGTGATCAGCGTGCAGTTGTCGCCGCCCGTAACCCCCGGTTGCGCGCAGCAGTTCGGTTCGCAGGTGCTCCCAAATCCCTGGGCGACGGAGCCTGACGGACATTCGGGCTCACACGTTTCCCCGTCCGGGCACTGTGCATCGTTGTCACACTCCGTGGCAATGGTGATGCTGCACAACCCGCCTATTACCGTTCCGCAATCGCCGAAGGTTGAATCGCAGCACGCGTTGATCTGGCAGGCCAGCAGCTCACTGCTGCATCCATCAACACCGTTCACGTCCACGCACTCTGCGCCGGGGCAATCGCAAGGCTCAGTGGCGTTGTCGCCGCCGGTACAGGTGCCGGCCTCGGCGTCGCACGTCCCGCCCGGGCAGGCGGCGGCGTCGCACTTTTCGTCAACCCGCACGCCGCCATCGCAAGCCCAGCAGTCGCTCGCCGAGTTGCATGAAACAAACCGGTTGCCGTCACACACAAGGCAGCTCGAACCGATCCCCTGGAAGACGTTATTAGCCGCCTCGCACGTCCACGGGAGTGTCTCCTCACAAAGCCCGGTTTCTGCAATGCAGCAGGCACCAAGCGGGGCGAGCACCGGTGTTCCGACGATCTCGAACACCAGAATGCGAGCACCGTCCGCTAAGGGTGCGGTTTCGCCTTGCTCGATAATCGTGCCGTCAACGAACATCCTGTCCGCATCGTTCTCACCGAGGTCCTTTGCATCCGTGGAGACCACCTGGACACGACCGTCCGGACCGAAGTTGGCTTGAACGCTCCAGGTCACGAAACCCTTCGTCGGGACGGGGATCGGAGGATCGAAGTCCACCGTCTTGATGGTCGCGCTGACATCGGGGGTATCGTCTTGTCCATCCGGCCAGAAGACATCCTCCACGAAGACGCCGTACTCATCGTAGAATGAGATTCGCCAGCGTGCGTTGGCCTCCGGCATCACGATGCCCGCGAACCGCAGAATCTGAAGGTCCATGTACGCGTTCGTCGCATGATCGTTAGTCTCGTAGTCGTCACCGATTTCGAAGTAATCGTCACAGGTCAAACCGGAGATCGGACCGACCATGGAGATAAATTCCCCCTGGGGGGCAATGCCGCTTCCGTAGATCGGACACGTGTTGGGGGTGCCGGAGCCGGGCAGATCATCGCAGGCGTCCTCAGTAGCCAGCCACGTTCCCGCGCAAACGCCGTACGGTTCGGCCGTGCAAGTGCCTCCTACACAGCAGCGCCCATCACCGCAATCGGGGTCGGGCCCCGGGTCGGGTTCGGCGCAAGTCCCGCCCGGACCGCAGGCGGCCGCCGGCGTGTGGACGCAGACCTCATCGACACAGTCGTCATCTGTGCAGTAGAGTCCGTCATCACAGTCCCCGGCGCCCGAACACGGGTCAACACAGCCTGGCACCGCTTCGTCGCAGACCTGAGCACCGCAGTCCACGGCCGTACCGGGGGTGCACGTAGTGCCGACGCACGTTTCCAAACCGTCACAGTAAACATCGTTGTCGCAGCCGATCGGGCTCGAGCCGCTCAGCGACGTGTGCTCACATACCAGGGCAACGCAATCGTCGCGCGTGCACGGATTGCAGTCGGAACATTGTTTATCCGCCGTGCAGGCCAGCCTCGCGCCCGCGACGTATCCGGTTGCCTCAATCCACGCTATCGACGGTGCGGTGTCGAGGCGATAATCCGCCGTCCGCGCCCGTTCCACAGGCAGCGTCCGCGGAATGTCGTCGGCACGTGCGACCGCCGGCACGCATACTCCCACGGCTAGGACGCCCACAAGCAGGCGCCAACTCGTCAGACTTCCTTTGGTCAACATGGTACGAACCTCCTTATGCCAGATGAACTGATGACAGAGAACCTCCTGCCCAAACCCCATCTCATGGTCAAGACAGCGATACCTGATTCTCGCGCTAACGTTATCTCGTCACGATTCTTCGAGCTGCTTACCCGGCATCCCGTCGTGACGAATCTCTTTTCGATTCAGACCTCTAAGCCCGATGGCCAAAACGCAACGTACAACAAATAGGATTGCCGAAGTCATCCCGAAGCCACGTAGGACTCGGTCCCGATTCCCGGCCGCAGCAAGTCATTCTCCGTTCGCCGGCAGCGCATAGCGCGGGCTTCCAGAGAGTGGTCTGTGCTGTAGTGACGGGATGGACGCAACGGGAGAATGCCCCGAAGCCGACAACGCCTTCGCGCAACCGAGAAATCGGCAAACCGACTGCTGGCCCGCATCGCAGACAATCCTCCTCCTGAAACGCAACGCGAAGGGCCCGACAGACATAAGGAAGGGATCTCTAAGCAAGCCCCTCCGCGTTCCCGCACCTGGTAGTGTACACGAATGTATTCGGACGCTGCAACCGAAAATTGTCCCTGCAAACCTCCCGAACCTCCCGAACCTCCCGAAATCGCCCCACGTTGGCGCACAATTGCAGTGCCAATGTCGCCATCCGAGCCGGGAGTCTTCGCAGTTTTATACGAATTTTCAACGAAGGATCCTGCGCTTTCTATTCGAATTAGAGTATTTTTGGTCGTTCTACTTCTCCTATCACCTCTGGCGATGTGCCCGTCGTCTGCGCGCACAGTTACAAGAGTCCCGATCCAAACCCCGCCCTGTCTTCAAGTCCGCGCGCGTGCGGAATCGCACCCCAATTTGAGAAGCACGAGCTTCCTGCGGGGGTCTCGGAGGCAACTGCAACGCGACCCTACCGCACGCCGTGACAACCCTGGCCCTCTGCGTAGAAAGTGCTCAGGCACCCTGTTTCACAAAAGCCAAAAGAGTATGCGCCAGAAGCAGTGGCCGGAACCCACCGGCCGACATCACATGGTCGTCGATGGCGGGCCTGACATCGGGAACCACGTCGGGCTGACCGTTATGAAGACCATACCCATAGTCGTGAAAAACGAGACATCCGCCTGGAGCCAGCAGCTCCCGGTAATTCTCGAAGTCGGCCACCACCTGGCCGTAAGAGTGATCACCATCGACGAACACAAGGGACGCACACCCGGGCCGCAGCATCCTCCAGGCTTCATCAGATGTACAGCAAAACTGGATTAGGTGTCGCTCGAGCCTTATGCTCGACAGTGCCACACGCACATGATCCCGGTTCATGGGGCATTCGCTATGCGGATCGATCGATATCAAGCTGGAATCGCTGGAGACACCGTCCAGCGAACGCGCTAGCATCGCCAACGATTGCCCGCGAAATGTACCGATCTCGATAACGCAGCAGCCCAGCTTATGAGTCCACTGAGTCAGCGCATGGAGAACGCAACCTTCGAGGGGCTGATGCCATGGCTCACTGTCCACCAGATCATCGATCTCCTTCGCTGTCAGTCCGTTCCAGGGAACCTCGGCAGCCATCAGCAGCCGCCCGGCGACGGCCTCATAGTTCCGCCAACGGGCCACCGAGGCGAAGAGATCGTCGTCGGGCGTAGCCTCGGTCAGAAGGAACAGCTCGCGAATACTCCGATCCGGGTCCAACGTGAAGGGGCGGTACGTTTGAGGGTCCACCGCCCCTCGGGCGAAAAGCAGACGCCCCATCAGAGTGTTGACGTCTGGGAATCCCAGACCGCGGCGGAACAACGCCGCAGGTCGCATCGTGCATCGCCGGGGAATAGGCCGAGACGGGCGAATCGACACCGTCCCCGCATGGCGATCGAGGGTAAACCAATCTGCGCCTTCTCCAATCAATGTCGTCGTGGTTTCATCAAATGTGATCGTAGGATCTGTGGCACACACCTGGCCCTTTGCCTCAGTTGGATCACATGTTGTGCGAGCCATGGTGGTGTCTCCGTATCACTTTCGCTCACAACAGCCCGGGGGCAGACCGCAAGGACTGCCCGGCAAGCTGCCCGGCTGGAACCGCGAGGCGCCTGAAGAGTGCGACTCACACCGAAATTATCGGCGGCGTTGCCTACCGGTCTGGAGAAACACGTACGGTATCCGCCACGGGGCGGGAATCCGGGCTCTGAGCTCTACTCTGAGGCACCATCGGCAGCATTGATATAGGTAGCATCCGAGAACATTCGCACGATGTTACAAAAGTTATCGGACAATGGGCAGCCGCACTGTGCGTTTGGCGACCGATCTCGGATATCGGGCCACCCCGTCGCACCCTCGGAACGCGGGTGGTGGAGGCGCACGGGTCGGACCGATAGTGCAACCTGTGTGCATGAACCGAAGCCGACCACTGCGAGTGGCCCTGATCAACACAGCCGACTCTGCCGGCGGGGCCGAGAGCGTAGCGAGAATGGTGCGCGATGGGCTCCGCCTGCGCGGTCACCGAACGGACCTCTGGGTGGGTCGACGGCGGCGGCGAGCCGACGATCCGGGGCACACGCACCAGATACCCAGCACCACGGCACAGCACCAGGCCGCTAAGCGTTACGCCCAACACGGCTTCTTCAGCCTGGGCGTGGCGTCCTCAGACGTCTTTTGCAATTCGGGGGCCTTTTCGTCCATCGACCTGATTCACTTGCACAACCTGCACGGACACTACTTCTCGATAACCGCGTTGCCGCAGCTCGCCGAGCGGGCACCTCTGGTCTGGACGTTCCATGACTTCTTTCCGTTTACCGGGGGGTGTGTCTTCCCGCGAGATTGTGATCGTTGGCTGTCTATTTGCGGAAACTGTCCACACCTGGGCGAGTATCCGATCGCCACCGAATTCGATCGCACGCGGCGGATGCAGGCCATCAAACGCAAAGTCTTCAGAGACCTGCCCGTTACCATCGTGACTCCCTCGGAACATCTCGGGCGTGCCGTGAGGCGCAGCGGTGTTTTCCAGGCCGCGGACCAGGTTGTCATTCCCTACGGGGTGGACACGCGAATATTCCATCCTCATCGTGAAGAGGCGCGCCGCGCCTTGGGTCTATCACACTCGCACCCGATTATCGGCCTGGTTGCGCAAGGAGTGGACGACCCGCGGAAAGGGTTGGATCACGCAGTCGCTGCACTTCGGCGGATCGATGTGCCGGGACTGATCGTGCTGTTGGCCGGCGGCGGGGAAAGCGGGGCGATCACCGATGCCCTGATGGCACATGATATCCACTGCCTCGGATATGTCACCGATCGGGTGCAGCTTTCGCACTGTTATGCGGCCGCTGATCTTTTCCTGTCCACGTCGCTTGCGGAGAACTACCCGTGCGTCGTCCAGGAGGCAATGGCAAGCGGAACGGCCGTCCTGGGTTTCGACATCGACGGCGTCAACGA
>JAUXGE010000136.1 GCA_030622435.1 Planctomycetota bacterium | reverse complement strand
TGTTCCGCACGATGGCCGAGCGTCCGCAGGAATTCGAGATCGCCGCTATCAACGACCTCAGCGATCCCGCAGCGCTCAGGCTGTTGCTCAAGTATGACTCGGTCCACGGCCGGTTCCCCGGCACGGTCGAGGCCACTGATAACGCGCTGATCGTAAACGGGCGCGAGGTCAAGGTGCTCAGCGAGCGAGCGCCGGCCAAGCTCCCGTGGGAGAAGCTCGGAGTCGAGGTCGCCCTCGAGTCGACCGGCGTCTTTTCCAAGCGGTCGAGCGAGAAGGGCGGCTACGGTGACCACCTGAAAGCCGGTGCCAGGAAGGTGATCCTTAGCGCCCCGGCCAAGGATGATCCCGACTTGATGGTCGTGTTCGGCGTCAACGACGATCAACTGACGGCCGGGCATACCTGCATCTCGAACGCGAGCTGCACGACGAACTGCCTGGCTCCCGAGGTCAAGGTGCTCCACGATTCCTTTGGCATGGTCGAAGGGCTGATGACGACGATCCATGCGTATACCAACGATCAGCGCGTCGGCGACCTGATCCACTCGGATCCGCGTCGAGCCCGGGCCGCTGCGGTCAACATCATCCCGACAACAACCGGGGCCGCTCGCGCGGTGGGGAAAGTGATCCCAGACCTCAACGGCAAGCTGAACGGTTTCGCTATCCGCGTTCCCGTCGTCAACGGCTCGGTTGTCGATCTCGTCGCCACGCTGAAGAAGTCGGTAAAAGCGGAGGAGATCAACGCGGCTCTCAAGAACGCTGCCGAAGGGAAGATGCGCGGCATTCTCGAGTACAGCGAGGATCCCCTGGTCAGCACGGACATCATCGGGAACCCGCACAGCTCGATCGTTGATTCGCTCAGCACGATGACGATGCCGGCCGCCGGCGGAAACATGGTCAAGGTCATCTCGTGGTACGACAACGAGTGGGGCTATGCCACGCGAACGGCTGACCTGATCGCCAAGGCAGCGGCAATGTAAGGTCTCGCCGGTGGATCGGTGACTTGCCGACGGCGGATCGATTGAAGGAACGAGTTTTGCGTGCCACAGGTGTCGCTCTGCGCGGAATACCTACGTGGCCGGATGCTCGCCGCTCATTTTTCTTGTGCCTTGTTGGGTCCAACCATGAAGAAAACAGTCGAAGACGTTGACGTTTGCGGAAAGCGCGTACTGGTTCGGCTCGATCTGAATGTGCCGCTGGATGAAACGCAGGGAATCACCGATGACCGGCGAATACGTGCAGCCTGCCCGACCGTCCGGCGTCTGATGGACGGTGGGGGGCGGCTCATCCTCATGAGCCACCTGGGACGACCCAAAGGCGACCCCGACGATCGGACCCGGTTTTCCCTGGCCCCTGTGGCCAAGAGGTTGGGTGAGCTGGTTGGCAAGCCCGTTCCGCTTGTGAGCGACTGTACGGGAGACGCCGCGAAGACAGCGGTGGCCGGCCTGAACGACGGGGATGTTTGCGTTCTGGAGAACCTGCGTTTCCACGATGCGGAGACGATCAAGGACAAGAAGGCAGCCGGTGATCCGACGCTGCGCAAGGCGAAGGAAGCCTTCGCTCGCGAACTCGCCGATCTTGCGGATGTGTACGTAAACGACGCGTTCGGCACATGCCACCGCGACAACGCCAGCATGCTCACCGTGCCGAAGCTGATGGAGGGTAGACCACGCGTCGTCGGCTACCTGGTCCAATGCGAGTTGAAGTTCCTCGGCGAGGCAGTCTCGGATCCCGCCCGACCATTTGTTTGCGTGCTCGGTGGGGCCAAGGTCTCCGACAAGCTTGGCGTTATCCGCTCCCTCCTGACCAAGTGCGACACTATCCTGATCGGTGGAGCCATGGCCTACACCTTCCTCGCCGCAGGGGGCACCGAAGTCGGCAGAAGCCTGGTCGAGCCCGATCTGTACGATACTGCCCGCGACTTGCGCAGAGAGGCGGGCAACCGGCTCAGGCTCCCGATCGATTCCGTTGTCGCCACCGAGATTCGGGCGGGCGTCGCTACCGAGGTGTGCGAAGGAGCGATCCCGACCGGTTCGATGGGGCTGGACATCGGTCCAAGGACGATCGCGGGGTACAAGGACGTGATCGCGACCGCGAAGACCGTCGTGTGGAACGGGCCGATGGGCGTTTTTGAAACGCCGCCGTTCGACGCAGGCACCGTGGCGATCGCCGCGACGCTGGCCGAAGCTACTGACCAGGGGGCGGTTACGATCATCGGCGGCGGAGACATTGCGGCCGCTGTTGACCGGGCCGGCGTGGCGGATCGGATGACTCACATCTCGACCGGCGGCGGCGCATCGCTAGAATTCCTGGAAGGAAAACCCTTTGCCGCGATCGAGGTCCTGGACGACGCATAGCACGTCCTCTTGTGCGCGGCTGTTGGAGATTGACCGTGCTCAAGACGCTGCGTCTGCATAATTTCCGCACGTTTCTGAACGCTGAGCTGACGTTCACTGATCGCCACCTCGTGATCGGAAAGAACAACAGTGGGAAGACGAATCTTTGCTCGGCGCTTGCTTTTCTGGGGTTGACGGCACGGAGTGATCTCGCAGCCTCCGCTCAGGTTGTGCCTGGAGGAATATTGGAGATCAAGAACTGGGCGTTCAAGAAGAATCAGATTGATCTATCGTGCACGTGCGAACTGCCCTTTGAGGATGTCCCCCACGTCTACACCTACGATTTGTCACTCACTCTAGACGCACCCTCCACCCCATCACAGGCTTCGCAGGTTGCGCTACGCGTGGCTAAGGAGCGACTCGTTGTTGACGGCCCGGGATTCAAGAATGCAACGTTGCTAGAGAACGACGGCCGCGAGGCACACATGCTGCATGAGGGATCCGACGAGGGGTACGAGGCCAAGACTCGGGCGCCTGCAGAAAGCACGATGCTTTCAAAACTGCATGAGCTGGATACGAACCGTCGCGCCATATCCTTCCGCCGGTACCTGTCAAGCTGGCTCTATTTTGCGTTGGCGCCTGGAGCAATGAGGTTCGGGTGGTCGGGAAGCCCTGCGGCTCCCGGCCTCCTTTTTCACCGTGGCGACAACTTGGCTACCGTGCTCTATCACATTAAGAACATGAATGAGCGGGTATATCGCCGGATTTTGGGACACGTTCAGATGCTCGAACCGGCGCTGGAAGCTATCAATTTCCTCGTCTCGCCGGATCAAGCGGCTGTGCCTTTCGTCGAGTTGCGCGGGCACCCGAGAGCCTCATGGCACGGGCTATCTGATGGAACTCTGCGCTGTTTGGCGCTTGCCACGATTGTGGAAGTGTATGGGGGCGGGGCCAACGACGATAGCATCCCACCGCCTGTCGTGCTGATCGAGGAGCCGGAAAACGGCGTCTATCCGGGCTTTCTGCGGCGCTTGTTCGACCTTTTTGAAGAGCGTGCGCCGTTGGGGCAGTTCATCTTTACGTCCCACTCGCCGTACTTCATCAACATGTTCGATGGCTCTCGCGAGTCGGTTACGTTGCTAAGGCGAAACAACGAGAGGACAGAGGTGGTGCCCGTGCCGCCTGCCGAGGACGATCCCGATCGGCTCATGCTGGCCGAACAATACTCGATGGAGCTCTTCGATTGATCAGGAAGGTCGGGATCATCTGCCAGGACGCCAATAGCATGGGCTTCCTTAAGGGCCTGCGTGATCGACTCGAATGTAAGGCAGAGCTGATCGGGCAACCTACCGAAATCGGCAAGCCCCGGCATCTTCCGAGAAAGCAAGCCAAGCTGGCGTGGGAGTACTTCCAAAAGCGTGGCGTCGACCTGATCGTGCATTTCACAGACGCTGATACAGGGCGTTGGCAAGAAGTACGTCGGCAGGAGATGGGCGTCATGCCCGAGGAAGCGGCGTCCATGTGGATCTGTGGCGTCGCTGTCAACAACCCGGAAGAGTGGATGTGCCGGGATGCGGAGTACTTGGCAGAGGTTCTGTCGATCCCACCGGAGGAACTCCAAAACCCGGTTAACCGGACGGGCCGAATCAAGCGGGCGATCGGGTTGGTCGCTGTGCAATCGAATGAGGATAAGAGCGAGACGGTCGCTCGTATCGTCCGCGACGCCCCAGCGAAGGTCTTCCGCCGCTGGCTCGAAGACGATGCGCTGCGGTCCTTCTATTCCGACTGCCGGGCGGCGGCCACAGCGGACGAATGCGAAACACTCAACGAGTTGGAAGCGACCGACGATGAATAGATTCCCTTGTGACCCCGGAATTCGCATGGCCCCTTCGCTTCTGGCGGCGGATTTTTCGCGGCTGTATGAGCAGGTTGCGGTCGTCGAGGAGGCCGGGGCGGAGATTCTGCACCTCGACGTGATGGACGGTCACTTCGTACCCAACATCAGCTTCGGGGTACCCGTGATTGAGTCGCTGCGGTCACGCTCGAAGATGTTCTTCGATGCCCATTTGATGATTACGGAGCCGATGCGATACGCAGAGGCGTTCGTCAAGGCAGGGGCCGATCACATCACATTTCACATAGAAGTCACAGAAGAACCTCAGGCCTTGGTCGACCACATCCGAAGCCTGGGGGCGTCCGTGGGCGTCTGCCTGAACCCGACCACCCCGATCAGCTCGATCGAGTCGATTCTGGCCGTGGTGGATTTGGTTCTAGTGATGAGTGTCTGGCCCGGGTTTGGCGGCCAAGCGTTCATCAGTGACGTGTTGCGCAAGGTGAAGGAACTAAGCGAGCGTATGGGGGATCATCAGCGGCTTCAGATCGATGGGGGGATTGATCCAAACACGATCGGCTCGGCTGCTGTCGCCGGTGCGGACACGTTTGTGGCCGGCTCCGCCATCTTCGGCAAGCCGGATCCCGTTGAGGCAATGCAGCTCCTGAGGCGATTAGCTCAAGGCTCTGCTGTCGCGCAAAGTAAGAGCTGAAGTCTGCGTCAACTCAAATATCGGACCTTGATCCGCTGATCATGGGCAGATGGCGATCCTCGCTGTCGCTTTTCACCTCGCTATGAGGACGAACCCCGAAACTTGTTTGGCGTAAGGGTAGCCATTGGCTTATGCTGCCCATTCTGAGAGATCGGCGGCATCGGTGCGTGAGGAACCGGGGAAGCTGGAAGTGCTGACGGTGGGTGGACTTGGTGTCCGCCCGAGCTGATGACTACCGGAATGCGTAACTTGTCTGGGATCGGGATCATAGCCCAGGCGGCCACCATTCCGAATGCGTGAAGGGGATCGATGAAGTCGCTCGTTTTGATTCCGTGGGCTGAAACCACCTGGAGCATTGCCGGGCGTCTTGCGGGGCATACGCCGTTACCTTTGACCGACAACGGACGTGCCGTGGTCAAATCCTGGGCGGACGCGTTGGCCGCCCTGGGACTGAGTGCCCTTTTCTCCAGTGAAGAGCAGACTTCGGTTGATACGATCCATCTCGTGTTGAGCCGTGTGGACATAGCGTGGAAGGTGATGAGCGGCCTGTCGGAAGTCGATGCGGGGTTGTGGGATGGCCTGACTACTGACGAACTGAAGCGGCGGTATCCCAAGACGTTCAAGAAGTGGCGTAACGATCCCTCGAGCGTGTGTCCGCCCGAGGGGGAGGACCTCGAGGATGCCTATAAGCGTCTAGAGGATGCGTTTGATTCGATAAGGCGAAAAGCAGAGGACCGGTGCGTAGGTCTCGTTCTCGGGCCTCTAGCGTGTGGGCTGGTCCGGTGTCGGCTCGAATCGGCCGACTCATCCAAGACCCATTCGATGGCTCTCGAGCGGCCGATGATCTATCAGTCGGCGGAGGAGGACGCCTGGGTTCCGGTCGGTCCGCTCCCGGACTTGGCTGGAGCGGCGAAGACCGGGGCCACCATCGATGCCGGGCAGCAGATTGGGCGGGGTTGACTATGGCTCGGGATAAAGTGGATGTACCTGCCGGTCTGTGGAGCCGTTGCGATAGCTGCGGACACATGCTCTACGAGAAGGAGGTGGAGGAGGCGTTGTACGTTTGTCCCGAGTGCGGCCACCATCGACGCATCGATGCTCGCACCCGGCTCAAGCAACTGGTCGACCCGGACACCTTCGAGGAATTCGACCGGGACCTGCGCTCGACCGATCCTTTGAAATTCAAGGACCGCATGCCCTATCGGGACCGGCTCAAGCGGGAACGAGACAAGACAGGCGAGGTGGATGCCGTTGTCGTCGGCCGGGCGTTCATCCGCGGACGGGGAGTCATCCTGGGCGTCATGAACCCCAGTTTTATCATGGCTTCCATGGGGGCTGTCGTCGGCGAGAAGATCACGCGGGCGATCGAGCGTGCGATAGAGGAGAACCTACCGTTAGTGATCGTCACTGCTTCTGGAGGCGCGAGGATGCAGGAGGGTATGGTGTCTCTGGTCCAGATGGCCAAGACATCCGCGGCTCTTGCCTGTTTGCATGAGGCTGGTGGGCTCTACATCGTCGTGGCGACCGATCCGACAACGGCGGGGGTGGCGGCGAGCTTTGCCAGCCTGGGTGATGTGATTCTGGCCGAGCCCAAGGCGATGATCGGCTTCGCCGGTCCACGGGTGATCGCGAACACGATAAACGCGGAGCTACCCGAAGGTTTTCAGCGAACCGAGTTCATGCAGGAGCACGGATTCGTCGATCGCATCGTGCAGCGTCCCGACCTTCGGCGCGAGATCGCACGGATTATCGATTACTGCGGTAAGTAGTGCGGTCCGAGTAGAGGTATCCCCACCTTCTTCAGCAAGCCCGACCGGTTCAGGAAACAGAGGATCTGTTCGCTGTGAGGAAAGCCGCTCTCGGCGCCTCGAATCAAGGGTCATAGGGGTGGTCGGGACTGCCGAATCCGAGAACGCGACAGGTTCCGGTCTTTCGATTCGACACTTCGCATACCGTTGGCGCCCGGCGTTTGTCGCCCTGTCATCAACCGTTCACGTATAACATTCGGCCTCTTCCTATCGGTGTAGCTTTCGCGACTCGTGAGTGGGGAGAAAACCGAAAGTATTTCTTTGCCATAAGCCGATGTTTCGTGTAGAAGATAGCAACTTGGAGCCTTCAGAGATCTGCCGCTTGCCGGCGGGTTTTTGCTGTTGGTTGTCTGGTCGGTCTTGTGGCTGAATAGTACTGGCCGTGGGTCGATCTCCTTCTTGCGTGGCGGTGGCGCGGCGCATCACCAGCCGATTAGCTTCTCACGGATGGTATGAACCAGGGAACACGGTTGTTCAAGACCTTAGGCTGCCTGGTGGCGGCCATGACGGGCACGTCGGCCCTGCTGGGCTGGATAGACCCTTCCCCGCCTATTCCTGCATCGATGCCGTCGTTTGATGTGATCCTCTGTGAAGCGCGCTCATTGGTTTCCGAGGATTTAGGCGACAGTGGCTCTGAATGGGGCAATGTCGAGATTGTCGCCGGCCCCGTGACACGCGGAGCTACGTCGTTTCTGGCTGCGACGCACGATCGTGCCGACTATCACTATCGGGTTGATCTCGACGGCCACCCCTACCGTGCCAGGAACTGGCCCGGTCCGGCGGCCGCAGGCGTGTCCTCCAGTGCCGCGCGGATCCAGGTGGCACGCCATGGTCTACGCGAACCCATGTCACGAGCTCAGTGGATCGGTGTCCAGGCCCTTGTGGTTGCACTCCATGAGGTCACGGGATCGAGTTCGCTTCCGGTTCGATTGGGGGAGAGCTGGGCACGGATTTACGGCTTCGACCCGCAGGCCGTCCTCGATATGACCCCTCTGGATAACACATCCGGTTAATCCGGCATTCGTCCGCAGGTTCTCTGTGTGGCCCCTGTATCCAGCCGTTAAATGGGCAGTCCCTTGGGCTGGTTGTGCAGGTGCAGACGGTGTATGCTCCCCCCAAGCGCGGCTTCCGTTGCATCATTTCACACGGGCCGAGCTGGTTGTTTCACAGGAGAGGAATCGAATGCAAATCGCATCATATCGTCGGTCGTTGGTGTGCCTCTGTTTGTTGCTCGGTCCAGCCGTTTTCGCTTCGGAGCCGAATGATCCCGACTTTCCGCTGCAGTGGGGGTTGTTGAACACAGGGCAACTCGTCGAGGGGCAGTGGGGTGTTCCCGGTGCCGATGTCCATGCGCCGGCTGCATGGGAGATTCACGCCGGAACGCCTTCCGTCATCGTGGCCATCGTCGGCCGGGGCATCGATCCGCACCCCGAGTTCGATGACCGGCTTCTCGAAGGGTACGCAACCGTGGGTGACCCGTTCGACACGCTGGATTCCTGCCCCCATGACACGCATCTGGCAGGTATCGTCGCCGCCGCCACGGACAACGGTGTCGGGATCGCCGGTTTGAGCAGGCAGGCTTGGCTGCTGCCGGTGCGCGTGCTTGAAGGATGCGGGGGTACGGAGGCCGATACGGCTGCGGGTATCATTTGGGCCGTGGATTATGGCGCGGATATCGTTCTTGCGGCGGTTCAATTCCTCGAAGGAACGCAAGAGCTTACCGAAGCCGTCGAGTACGCGGTTGCCCATGATGTTCTAATGATCGCACCGGCCGGTAGTGTCGGGAACAGCGAAGTATCGTTCCCAGCGGCCTTTGACGGTTGTCTTGCTGTGGCTGCAACAACGAACCAGGATACGATCTCGAGCGACTCGAACTACGGCCCGGAGGTCGATCTGTCCGCACCGGGTCGAGGCATCTGGTCAACTTGGGTTGATGGCGGGTATTCCTATATGCCGGAAGGCAGGGATACGGCGTCGGCCTCGGCGTTTGTTACGGGTATCGCTGCTTTGGTCCGGTCGTACGCACCGCAGCTTACGGCGCCGGAGGTTGCACAAGCTCTGATCAATTCGGCAGACGATCGGGGCGAGCCGGGATGGGATCCGCATTTCGGGGCCGGTCGCGTCAATGCGGTGAGGGCGCTCGAATCAACGCCGCTGCCGAAGTTACGGTTCGAGCATATCGAGAGCCTCCCAACGGTGATTCCACCAGGCCTTGGAAGCTCGTTCCGTGTGCGGATCGTTGGAGGAGCCGAGACGTTGCCTGAGGATCAGGCCTCCCTCATGTACAGAGTTGACGGCAGCGATTTCGATATCGAGTTTCTGCATCATGTTGCTGGGGACGTCTTTACGGTGGAACTACCGGCCGTTCCCTGCGGTTGAGCATTCGAGTTCTTCCTGATGGCCGTTGGTGATGACGGGGGGGTGGTGCCCGATCCTCTCGGTGCCGCAGACGACCTTCATGCAGCCTGCGTCGGCTACGTTGATGTGCTCCTAGAGGATGACTTCGAAGATGATCTGGGGTGGGAAGTCGAGGGTGGGTATAATGCGCGTGGACTCTGGTCTCGCGTCGAGCCGGTAGGGACGACCGCCCAGCCCGAGTACGATCGATCACCCAACGAGGGGCGGTACTGCTACGTGACGGGCCAGCATTTCGGCAGCCATGACGGGTCGAACGACGTTGACGAGGAACTGGTCCAACTCACATCGCCCGTGATCGACCTGGGGACGGCCGGGGACGCCGAGATCAGATACGCGCGTTGGTTCCACTGTTCCGGCACGGGTACGGAGGATTTCCTGACGGTCGAGGTATCGCGTGACGGTGGCTCGACGTGGGACACAGTCGAGACGGTGGCCAGTACCGACGCGTGGGTGCCCCACAGCTTCCGTCTGAGTGAGTTTCCGGAACTGACCGGTTCGCTGCTGCGCGTGCGGTTCTCGACGCAGGACGATCCGAGCGATTCACTTACCGAGGCGGCCATCGACGAGTTTCAAGTGCGTACGTTCCGCTGCACGATCACGCCGGGGGACGCCAACTACGACGGAGTTATCGATTTGACGGATGCGGCGCGGATGTTGGATTGCCTGCGCGGGCCGGAACACACGACGCCCGACGGAACTTGTGGCACGTTGGACTTCAACCACGACTACCGCATCGACCTGCGCGACTTCCAGGCATTCCAGCTTGCGATCGGCCCGTCCTGAGAGGACGCCGGCGGGTTTTCGGTTGTAATGTAGCGTCACCCCTTGTGGGTGACGTGGGTTGTGAGCAAGCTACGCGTCCCCAGAATGAATGTCCCCACGAATGCGTCACCCCTCGTGGGTGACGTCTTGCTCCCATGCGGGTGACGTCGCAAGGCGTAGCCGACGCTCGTCCGGCACGGACAAGGTCGTCCTCGCCACGCACAAGGCGTGGCGCTGCATTTTGGGTGGTGCGACGAAGCCGCGTAGCGTGTTTCAGACCAGCGCCGGATCAACAAATCGGAATGGATAGTCGTCCGGCAGCCCCTTTCGGTCTGGATTTTCGAGGATGTATCGACCGACTTGCGCAATGCCCTCGCTCTTCCGGACGATGTGATCGTAGAACCTCGGTTGCCAGAGCTGTCCGCTCCACCCGAGCTTCCAGCTTGCATTTGTTGTCTTTCCCTTAAAGCGCCCGACGAGGTCACCCAACCTCATCCCGCTCTCATCCGGTGAAACCAGGATGTGCAAGTGATCGGGCATCAGACAATAGGCACCGAGGTATGCTCCACATTCCTCGCATACACAAGACAGGGTCTCGCAAACCATCTTGGCTAACTTGGCTTCGGTGAACGGTGTCGTACCGTGCCGTGCACCGACGGTGACGTGATACGGAGCATGCTCCCGATAGTCGAAGTCGGCGAGCCGTACCGAGCGATTTCGCCTCCAGGTCTTGTGTTGCGACGTTGGCTCCGACATCCCAGCCGTCTTCCTGTACGACCACCCCTCGTCGGTGGCGCGACCTCAATTCCTGTAGTGTCACCCCTCGTGGGTGACGTCGCAACCCGTCACCGATTCTTGTTCGGCATGGACAAGTTGATCCTCGCCACGCACAAGGCGTGGCGCTACATTTGTTGCACGCGCTGCGCGCTGGAGATCCTCGCCACGCACAGGGCGTGGCGCTACATT
>JAUXGE010000106.1 GCA_030622435.1 Planctomycetota bacterium | reverse complement strand
TCAACTCGGGACCGGCGACGCCCTACGACTGGCTATTGATGGAGGATCTGCCGTTCGGGCGAGCCGGTTCTGCATGGTTCTGTTCGAACGGTGAATACAGTGACTGCGGCACCAATGACGAGTCGGGTACCCATACACTGCAGAGCCCGCCCATCACTCTTCCGGCGGATGGGGCTCATCCTTATCTCACCTTCACACATTATATGGAATCCGAACCGGGCTACGACGGTGGCAATGTCAGCTTCCGCATCAACGGTGGTTCGTGGCAGGCAGTTCCCGTGGCTGCGTTCGAGTTCAACCCCTACAACACCACCCTACGATCGTTCTCGCCCTACGGCAACACGAATCCGCTTGCCGAACAGGAGGGCTGGACGGGGGTCGGCGGGCGTTGGGGTACATCTGTCGTACGCCTGGGAGAACTCGCGCGTGGCGGGGATACGATCGAGCTTAGGTTCCATTTCGGGAAGGACGTGTGTGCCGGTTTCGACGGATGGTATGTGGATGATTTCGTCGTTTATACCTGTCCCGACTGCGACCTTGACGGTGTTCCCGATCATCTCGAATTCGTTTTCACGGCGTTCTCCGGTTTCATCACTGATATGGGCGTTCACTTCGAGCGGGGTCTCCGGCTCGTGGCGCCGCCTCGGGCCGCGGGTGATGTGACGCTCTCTTTCACAGCGGTGGGCGATTTCAGCAATGAGTCCGAATACATCAACGTCAAGATCAACAACGTTCCTTTCGGTGTGGTGTTCGATTCTCTCAGTATGGACTGTCCGGCCACACCCGGTCGGGACACGTTGACGATTCCCCGGTCGGTCTTCAACACGCTCGTCGATGCCGGTGTCGTGCATATTTTGATGTCAACGAGCACCAACGTGAACAGTACGCTGTGCCCCGACGGAATGTACGTGTCACTCTATGTGGAGTACGAGACCGAGCGGGTCGATGTGGATGGCAACGGCATACTCGACGTTTGCGAGGGTTGCGCACGATCCGACATGCCGTCTCTCGAGTCGGGACACGTCACGAAGAACCGCTATCTGTCGCTTGTTCCCGGCGCACCTGGAAGGCTCACCGCACTCCGGGTAACCCCGGCCGATCTCCCACCGCGCTTCGAGCACCTGGAAGGTCCACAGATGTGGGTGTCTTCGCCATCAGTGGTGAGCGAGGAGGCCGGCCGGAACGATGTGGGTCCGCCGGTGTTCAACGCGGCACCATTGGGTTGCGAGCCGGTCTATCTGGACTGGGGTGCCGTGGGTCCCCTGCATGTCTACGGTGATGTCGTCGTGCCGGGAGCCGGGTATGAAGTGCAGGCGGTAGACCTGGCCTGCGGGATTATGGATGAGGCGTACTACTCGCCGAGACTCACCATAACCACAAGCCAATGGGGTGATATTGTAGGCCGGTGTGACGTCATCCCCTGCTCGCCTCCGGACGGTCGGGTTGATGTGACGACTGACGTGACGGCCATAGTGGATAAGTTCATGAACCGTCCCTTTGCCCCGAGCAAGACACGGACTGACCTAGCGGGGTCCGTTCCAAACGCCGTCGTGGACATCGAGGACGTGGTGTACGCTCTGGACGCCTTCCGTGGGTTTGCCTATCCATTCGAGGCGTCGGGTGGATGTCCGTAACGTCGGGTGCGACCGGAACGGGGTCATTGATTTTTTTTGTTGAGAACACCTAGCAGAACATATGTGAGACCGACTTTCCAGTCGCTCACTTTCCAGTCGGTCAGAAGACAGGCTGCAAAGCCCGTCACACACGAATGTGCGACCCACTCGGCGTCGAATAGTCCGTTGGGGTGCCGGGTTCCGTGGGCGGGTGCCCCATCCATACCGGCGCCTATATGGCGCGGACGGTTGTGTTGTCGCGTCGCCGGAATGGGTGGGGGACGGACTTGCAGACAGAAGGTACGCGTTATCAGTCCGTCGCAATAGTACACCGACCTTCCTGTAGCAGCGGTTTTTAGTCGATTCAAGCGCGGGTTAAATCCCAGTGTTACACTTCTTCAACAGACGGCTATCCAAGATCCGTCCCCCACCCTTACGCCTCGAACATCGGATCGTGTTTCAAATGCGCGGAGGGCGTAAGGATGGGGCACACAGCATCCCGTTCTGGGCGGCGCCCTTGAAGAATTCACGCCACACGGTACAGCATTGCGCGAGTACCGTGCCGGATGTCCGTCACACGGCAGGAGAAAGATGACGCATTGCCGAGATCGCGCGGTGCCATCACATGAGGTCGCCACCGCCGTTCGCAGATTTGCCACCCTTTTTGGGATGCACCCGTAAGCGGCGGATTTTCTTCTTTCTGCTTGCCAAACGGACCCGCGATCCGGTACAATCCCGGTATCCTATCGGGTTCACGGTTTCTCTGCGCTCCGGCCAAAGGAGGCGGCCATGGGTTCGGCAAGAACATCAACTGTTGCAGCTTTGGCGCTATTGCTTGCTTCCGGTCTTGCATTTCCGGAGGACACCTGGCCGCCGTATCCGGGGCCGTATCGCGTCAAGATAATCAACCCCACCGCCGCCGCGTTTTCCAAACGGCTGACCAGTGCCGGCGGGAAACTCTACTTCGTGGCCGACGACGGAATCCACGGCGACGAGCTGTGGGTCAGTGACGGAACCTGGGTGGGCACGCACATGGTCAAGGACATCGTCCTTGGCCCCGAGACCGGCACTCCCGGGTCTCTAACCGGCGGGAACCCGCTCCTGTTCTTCCAAGCCGACGACGGGGTCATCGGGGCGGAGCTGTGGACCAGCGACGGGACCGAGGCGGGGACGATCCTCTTAAAGGACATCAACCCGTCCGGGGATTCGTATCCAAGCGGGAGCTCTGGAAACTTGATTTGCGACAGAATGTGCAACGTGGGGGCAACTCTGTTTTTCGTCGCCGACGACGGGGTCCACGGCCGGGAGCTGTGGAAGACCGACGGCACCGAGGAGGGAACCGTCCTGGTCAGAGACATTTATGCTGGGGACGACGGATCCGGCGCCTACTACCTCACGGATGTCGGCGGGACGCTGTTCTTCAGTGCCCGCGATGGTGGGGGCGGGTCCAGTTTGTGGAAGAGCGACGGGACGGAGTCGGGAACGGTAAAGGTGAAGGACGTCATGACGTCGAAGATTACCAATGTGAACGGGAAGGTCTTTTTCAAGGGGGGCGATGAGGCGACGGGATGGGAGTTGTGGGCCAGCGACGGCACGGAGGAGGGAACGTACCTGGTCAAGGATATCTATCCCGGCCCGGGCTGGGGTTCCCCCATCGGGCTGATCAACGTGGACGGAACGCTCTTTTTTTCCGCCTTTGACCCGGCCTACGGGACTGAGCTGTGGAAGAGCGACGGGACGGAGGAAGGGACGGTGATGGTCAAGGACATCGACCCCGTCGGGAGCTCAGGGGCGGGTAGAAAGATCTACGTCGGGGGCACTCTCTTTGTGATAGCTGGAGACGGGGTACACGGGAGCGAACTCTGGAAGAGCGACGGCACCGAGGAGGGCACGGTGATGGTCAAGGACATCAACCCCGCCGGCGACTCCGACCCGGAGCTAATGATCGACGTGAACGGCACGCTCTACTTCCGGGCCTATCACGACGAGTACGGCTGGGAGCTGTGGACCAGCGACGGGACCGAGGAGGGGACCGTCATGGTGACGGATCTGTGTCCGGGCACCTGCACGGGCGTTGGGTGGGAGATACAAGCGGTGGGCGACCTGATCTTTTTCCCCGGCGGCAACGAGAACACCCAGGGCGGGGAGTTGTGGGCCTATGACACCGCCCCCGACCCGATCCCCACGGTTTCGCAGTGGGGGGTGGTTGTCACGGCGATCGCGCTCCTCTGCTGCGGATCAATCATCATCGCCCGGCGGGAGCGAGTGACTCGTGGGTAGGACCGGGTGAACCAAAGCGCGTAGCGTCGCCCCACCCGGTGGGCGACGTGGAGGTGCGAGCGACCACCTTAACCTACGGCCGCCACGGGGGTGGCCGCTACAGTCAGGTAGGGTGGCTCGAGAGACCCACTTGTTGAGTTGATGTTAACGGGCGAGGTGTCGTCGCGCCGGAGGGGGCGTCACAACACCCTCGCGAAACAAGAGTTAGCGTCTGGTTTCTGCGGAGATTGAACCATGTCAAGGTCAAGACGGAACACGTTCTTCCAGGTGGCGGTCGTGTTGGTGTTGATGATCCTGGCCCCCGCCCGCCCGGGCATCGGGGCCGAGGATTGGTGTCCGATGAGCGGCGGTGGACTGGGGCAGAGGGCCACGTGTGTGAAGGAGGGCCCCTGCGATGATGCGGAAGAGCGTGACGAGTGGGTACCGGGTGGGTCATCGTCCAAGCTGACGGTCCGCCTGAAGTTCATCATCTTCTGCGACGACGCGGTTCCGCCAAGCTGCGCCGCGACGGAGGCGGACGTCAACGCCCAGATCGATCAGCTAAGGGCCGATTTCGATGGCGATTACATCGATTTTGAGCGGACAGGCATCACCTCCGTCACGGATCTGCGCTTCCACGATTTCTGCGGTGAGGGCGGGAAGGTGCGCGACCACTGCTTCTGCCCGTCGAAATGCCGGGAGGAGTGCGACAGCGAAGAGAGCGACATGAAAAGCGCCTACGCCGATGACCCCGACCAGCAGATCAACATCTACGTGGTCGAAAACATGCGAGACCACACCGGGTACGGCGGGATCGGCTACTGGCCCTGGTGCGACGACGCCACCGGCACGCTCGGCGGTGTGATCGTCGACGGAGATGCGTTCGGCGGAGACGACGATTGCGACGACAATGAGTGCCGGGCGCTGTCGCACGAGCTGGGTCATAACTTAGGGCTCTACCACACCTTCCACGGATTCCAAGAGGTCAACGGATGCGGTTGCTACGAGGGTTCCGCCTGCCCCGGCTTGAACGAAGGGGTGTGCGAGGACCCCGACTGCAACGACGTGGGCGATTACTGCTGCGACACCGCGGCGTCGTTCAAAACTGGAAGCTGCGTAGCTGGTGATGGTACACCCGATCGTTCGGAATGTGGAGATGGGGCGATCTATAATACCGCCTTTAGAAACCACATGAGTTACGCAAGCGAGGAGTGCCGGTGGTGGTTCACTGACCAGCAGTACGGGCGAATGCACTGCTGGGGGTGCTCGAAGCTCCCAGGGGTGATCAACGACACCTTCGGTGCCTGCTGCCGAGCTGACGGGGAGTGCATGGACACCACCCAGGGATGCTGCGAGAACGTCGGCGGGACGTTTCGTGGGGCATCGACGAGTTGCTCACCCACCGGCGCCTGCTGCGGGGCGTTGGGCGGATGCGAGGATCAAGTCCCCGAGACATGCTGTACCCTTGACGGTGGCTCGTTCCTCGGGACGGAAACCGAATGTCAGGGCGAGGTGCATGCCTGTTGTCTCCAACCCGAAGGCACGTGTATCGACACGACCGAGGCCTGCTGTGACGAGCAGCAGGGCGATCCATATTACCCGAACAAGACCTGTGCCACACTGGGGCCCTGTCCCACGGAGAACAAATGAGTCCGCTCGACTGTGGCGGGCGGGATGAGGGACGATCTGTGACGTTGTGACGTTGAACATTGCCGAAGCGAGCGTCATGACAGTCACACCCCCGGGCATTTGGGGTCACAGGCATTTGGCAGGCGTGTGCCCCATCCAACCTGGCGCTTGCACGCATCGAACAGTCGTCTCGTCGCATCGCCGGGTTGGGTGGGGGACGGATCGATCAGACGATTGGGCACGAACCATCCCAATCCATGGCGATCACTGAATCATCGTCGTATTCGTAGTGCCGATAGCAGGAGATCGTCAAGGAATGAACGTGACCGTGCTCATCGTATCGACGTAGCTTGCTCGGCATCCCTCAAGTCTATCAGACATCGTGTCCGTCCCCCAACCTTCCGCCTCGAATGTCGAAGCGTATCTCATACGTGTTCAGGGCGGAAGGATGGGGCACCCGGCCGCTACGCTTCACCCGGGGCTACGCTCCGCGGCCCCGCTGGGGCCGAAGGAATACCCGACGCTCCTTTGTGGAGAAGGTCAAATGGGCATAGGCCGCGGACAGCGATTGAGGCATGGGATGTCGTTACCATGGCACAACCCCGTTGGGGTTGTTCTCTCATCTGACCATGATCCCAGGGTAGCCGCTTAGCGGCAACCCTGGGCTGGAGGCCGAAACGCCTTCGGCGTATTTCCGCGTGGCTTCAAACCTTGATTCCCAGGAGAAACAACATGCCACTTGTGTGGCACTCGGGGCAACAGGGTGGGGGCAAAGACGTCCCATCTCGAATTGGGGCGTTGAGTGGTCGGTGCTCTTACGTGCGGTCATCGCGCGTGCGGTCTTCGCCGTCGGTGGAGTCGCCCGAGCCGTCGGCGGGATCACCGGAGCCGTCCCCGCCAGTGCCTGAATCCGCATCGGGGAAGAACAGTTCGGGTGGCAGGAGGGGCATGAGGCCTGCTCGGGCGAGCAGCCGGTTGCCGAGGAAGTTGATCGTGTTGAAGAGCTGATCGAGGATCGTCTGGACCGCTTCGACCACGAACTGATTTCGGATAGTGGCCGGTGGCTCCGTCTCGGTGATGTCGGGCGAGTGGACCTGCCCTCGGGCGGCATCTGCAGTCGTTTGGACACGTCCAAAGCCCGCAGCGACCATGGCACCGGGAACGCGTTCGCTCGCGTAGGATGCGCCGAGGTTGTCGAAGGCCGTTCGTCCGGTCTTGATGGACTGGGCGCGGGCGGGGGCACTGAGCATGAGGCCCACCGACACAAGCACCAACGTCGTGAAGCACTTCCTCTGCGTCGTCATCGAAGAACCCTCGTTGGACACCTTCCTAAGAGCAGCATCGTCTGGCGCCGGCCCTAGGAACTGGAACTCCCGCCTAGTGCTCTGTCACGCCTGATGCGATGGATGCCGTGACGAGACGCACTTCCAACATGCTCTCGCCACAGCAGCATGCCCGCGCCCGACTTTGTCGGGGGCTTGGGCATGGCACCCATCAACCGAGCCGTGACAGGGTACCAGGGCGATTGACACCTCTTTAGTTTGATACCCTCGTAAGTATTATTCGGTCGCAGAACCATGTTGCCAAGTACTAATCCGCATTTCTCACCAACCGCGGAGGGCACAGAGGACGCCAAGCGTGGATGAAACCGTACGGTGCGTCCGGCACGGCTGACGGCGTGACGCGGCCCGGAACGACCGCATAGGAACAGACCGCTTCCACACGTGTCAGGCCCTACGGGCCGAAACGCCCTAGAATGAATGAACCTCAGCGTTCTCAGGGGTAAGAAACCCGGACGATGTACGATTCCGGACGAAGACCCGGCTCTCCGGGACAGGGTGCTGCTATTCTCTGTGGTACATGCGAATAATTCGTGTCGTTCTGCAGCGGCCGGCGTCCCAGCCGGCCGTCGTGCTCAATATTACTTGCCCGGGGAAACGGCCTGCGAGGACGCAGGCCGCTACTATCTCAATAGAACGACAGAATGCAATGCCACAAGAAATGGCCACATCCTCCGGAGCAGGGATCAGAGGAGTCTACAGATCGGTCTCGTCCGCCTGGTGCTCCCCGGCGTCCTCAGGCGTTACGTCGCCGTCCGCCGATTCTTCAACGGCATCCGCAAGAGCCTCTTCGGCGCCCGTTTCGGAGGCGCCTTCAGGTCCGTTTTCGCCGTTCGGGTCGGCGGTGTCGCCCTCCCCCGCTACCTCGTCCGGCGGGATCTTGGCAGTGGCCACGACCCGGTCATCCTCGCCGAGCCGGATCAGGCGAACGCCCTGAGTGGCCCGACCGATTTCGCGGACGGCGGACAGATCAGTGCGTAGCATCATGCCCTTGGCGGTTATCAGCATGAGTTCGTCGTCGTCCTTCATCGCGTCGATGGTGACAACAAGCCCGTTTCGATCGGTCGTCCTGATGTTGATGACGCCCTTTCCGCCGCGGCGGGTCTTACGATACTCTTCGAGGCTCGTTCGCTTTCCGTACCCGTGCTCGCAGAGGGTCAGGAGCGAATCCCCCGGGCGAAGCGCCACCATGGAGACAACGGAGTCTTCACCGGAAAGTGTCACACCTTTGACACCACGGGCACCGCGCCCCATGGGCCGAACGTCATTCTCGTCGAAGCGGATGGCCATGCCGTTCCGCGTGCCGATCACGATCTCGTTATCGCCGGTCGTACGCTCGACGTTGATCAGGGCGTCGTCGGTGTCGAGGGTGATAGCGATGATTCCGCTCGGGCGGGGCCGACTGTACGCAGCCATGGGCGTTTTCTTGACCGTTCCCTTCTTCGTAGCGAAGAAGACGTAGGACTCCTCGAACTCCCGGATCGGGAGCACGGCTCGATACGATTCGTTCGGGTGCATTTGCAGGAGATTGGCGATCGAGCGGCCGCGCGACGTGCGGCTCTGCACGGGCAGGTCGAAGACGCGGGCCCAATAGACGCGACCTCGATCCGTGAAGAAGAGAAGGAAGTCGTGCGTGGAGACGACGAACAAGTGTTCGAGGAAGTCTCCCTCCTTTGCGGCACTGCCTCGTACGCCCTTGCCTCCTCGACCTTGCCGGCGATACGAATCGAGGTCGGTCCGCTTGATGTACCCGAGGTGGGAGATTGTCACTGCCACCTGCTCGTCGGGTATCAGTTCCTCCATGCGGAATTCGCCGACCGCCTGGGTGATTTCCGTTCGGCGTTTGCTTCGGAACTTACCCTTGAGTTCGTGCACGTCCTCACGAACGATATCGAGGACGCGGTTGTCATCACACAGTATGGCCTCGTGTCCCACGATCTCCTCGACGATCTTGGCATAGTCCGTGGCGAGTTTTTCGATCTCCAGGCCCGTGAGCCGCTGGAGCTGCATAGAGAGGATCGCCCCCACCTGGGTTCCGGTCAGGAAGTGCTCGCCGGTCGAGTAGGTCTGGACGAATGATTCCGGAAGCAGCCTTTGAAGGGTGGCATGCTCGATGAGCCGTAAGGGGCGCGTTATCAACGCCTGTTTGGCCGAGGCCGGGTCGGCGGAGTTCCTGATGAGGTCGATGATCGCGTCGATGTCACCAACGGCGAGAATCAGACCTTCGAGCAGGTGGGCGCGCTGTTTGGCTCTGCGGAGCAGGAACGATGTGCGTCGCCGGATGACGTCCTTGCGGTGATCGACATAGAGCCCGATCATCTGCTTGAGAGTAAGCGTACGCGGCTGGCGATCGACCAGGGCGATGCTCATTATATGGTAGTTCGACTGGAGCGGCGTGTACTGGAAGAGCTGGTTCATCACGACCTCTTCGTTTGCGCCACTCTTGAGGTCGATCTCGATACGGACCGGATTCTTGCGATCTGAGGCGTCGTTGACGGCGGCCACGTCCTTGACCAGGCCGGACTTGACTGCATCGGCTGTCTTCTCTGTGATCGTGCAACGCAGCACACCATAGGGAATCTCGGTAATGACGACCGTTTGCTTGCCACCGCGTCGTTCCTCGGCGTGGCACCGTCCGCGCATCGTGATGCTCCCGCGACCGGTGCTGTAGGCATCGACGATTCCTCGCCGACCGCAAATCTGCCCGCCCGTCGGGAAATCCGGTCCGGGAAGGACTTTCATCAACTCGTCGAGGGTTACATCGGGATTGTCGAGGTACGCGAGAATCGCGTCGCACACCTCTCCGACATTGTGGGGCGGCAGGTTAGTGGCCATTCCGACCGCGATCCCGGATCCGCCATTGACCAGAAGGCTCGGGAACTTGCCGGGCAGCACGGTGGGCTCTTGCCGTGAGTTGTCATAGTTGGGGACGAAGTCAACGGTGTCGTACTCGAGGTCCTGAAGCATGACGGTCGCAGCTTCGGCCATGCGGGCCTCGGTGTATCGCATGGCGGCCGGGGGATCGCCGTCGATGGACCCGAAATTGCCCTGACCGTCGATGAGCGGCTCACGGAGGTTCCAGGCCTGGGCCAAACGGACCAGGGTGGGGTAGATGACGGAGTCGCCGTGTGGGTGGTAATTTCCGCTGGTATCACCGCTGATCTTGGAGCACTTCTTCGTCTGTGCGCGAGGCCCCAGATTCAAGTCGTTCATAGCGACCAGGATGCGTCGCTGGGAGGGTTTGGGCCCGTCTCGCACGTCCGGAAGGGCGCGCGACATGATGACGCTCATCGAGTAGGTCAGGTAGGAATCCTGCATTTCGTCGATGAGGGAGTGATTGACGATGTTCTCGGTCGTGGTCTCGGATGCCTCTGTCATGCGTGCTTTCCACCGCGTTGAAAGAAACCTGTCGTGTGGTACAAGTCGATCCAGGGTACTATTGTATGCCGTTTGGCCGGTTGAGCAATCGACCGGAGGTTCTCGGTTCAGGCTTTCAGGGTTGCGTTTGCGCGGTCGGCCGACCCGAGACGATTGGCGTCAACAACAGGGTTCCCGGAGGCTGTCCAGGTGCGTCATCGCCCCTCACCCCCGAAGACCACACAGGTAGAGAAGCAAGCACAGCTCGAGGCTGTCTGTGAGGCGTGCCGTGCGCATGGTCGATTCGCGTTCGACACGGAATTCGTCATGGAGGACCGCTTCGAGACGGAGGTGTGCCTGGTTCAGATCGCGACGTCGTCCGCCGTGGCCGTTGTTGATCCGATGCTCGATCTCGACCTGGAACCTGTCTGGAAGTTGGTCTCCGATAGTGATATCGAGACCATCGTCCATGCGGGGCAGGAGGATCTGGCGTTGTGTGTTCAGCACACCGGGTGTGTGCCTCGCCGGGTGTTCGACGTGCAGATCGCCGCAGGCTTCTGCGGCTACGACTATCCCCTCAGCCTCCAGAAACTCGTGCAGGCCACGATGCACATTCGCCTGCACAAGAGCAAGACCCTGACCGATTGGCGGAGGAGGCCCCTGTCGGCCGAGCAGATCAGCTACGGAGCGGATGACGTGTGCTACCTCCCGGCGGTTCGTGAGAAGCTTCACAAACGTCTGGTGCGGCTTGATCGGACCGGGTGGATTCGTGAGGAGTGCGAGAGGTTCGAGGATATTTCGCTGTACCGCCGCGTCGAGGAGGAGAAGCTGCTGCGTGTCAAGGGCTCTGGTGCGTTGAAGGGGCAGCAACTGGCGGTCGTGCGGGAGCTTCTGTCCTGGCGCGAGGAGATTGCGGAGAAGCTGAACCGACCCGTGAGGGTGGCGCTGCGAGATCACCTGCTAGTCGAGATCGCCCGTCTGAGCCTGTCGACGTTCCAGGAAGTCCGTGATCTGCGGGGGTTGAATCTCAGTGATCGGCATATCCGGGAGCTGTGCCGTGTTGTCGAGAAGGGTTTGAAAACACCGCGCGAGCAGTGGCCCAAATCCACCCCGCGCGAGACCGAAACGCCCCAGGAAGCCGCACTGGTGGCTCTGGTCACTGCCGTCACGCGAGGCTTCTGCCTGGAGCACGATCTGGCCTACGGGCTTGTGGCATCGAAGCGGTCCATCTCCGAGTTGATTCGACATGTGACGCAAGGACACCCAGGCGACCGATCCGCTGTGGAATTGTGCCATGGTTGGCGCGGTCAGGCAGTCGGGACAATGCTCGAGGGTCTGCTGTCCGGGCAGCTAACGGTCCGCGTGGAATCCAAGGGCGACGAGCGGGTGGTCCGCGTAGTGAGCCCGGGGCGCCTCACTCGGGATTGAAAGCCCGAGCATCACACGCATCCTGCCGCGGAAACCCTCTCACCACCGGCGGTTATTGGGTCGTGGTGGTGGTCTTTATGCCCCCCGGCGGAGGCTTGAAGGTCGTGACGCTCTCGGTACGGAGGGAGAGATTGCTCTCGAGGGTCGTTATCCGCGAGCTGGAGCTGTAGAAATCGATTTTCTGCAGGACCGGGCCGAGCTTCATCAGCGTCGGCGTGAGCAATCGAAGGACGCGTTTCACATCTTGCATTTCCGGGCTGTCGGGCAAGGCCTCGGCATACCCCGTGAGCATCATGCTCACAAGTTGGAGGATCATGCCCGTTTCCTCGCCGGATCGGGACAGGTCTTTGAAGGAGACGCCCGTGACGCTTCCATCCGGTACCAGCCCCTCGCGCTTGAAGCGTTCGTTTTCCGCTATAGAAGGCGCCTTTCCGGCGGCGACGGCCAGGCATTTGCCAATGGCTTTGGATGAGGATCCGACGATCAGCCAATTGCCGCGCACACCGACGACCGGCCGGGCGAGCATCATAAACATCGGGTGAGTGACCTGACGGAATCGCTCACCGCCGACCTGCACATCGGAGACTATCAGCGATTGCCCGCCCAGCTGGAACTTGCAGCAAAGGGCCTCAAGAAGGGTGTCGATTTTCCGGGACGCCAGTTCGCCATCCTTCACACGGAGAAGCAGAACGGAGTCGGCGTTGCTTAGCGAAGGACCCGACGGGGGCAGACTGACGGAGATCATCTCGCCGCTCCACCAGCTGAACAGGTCGCGGTGGGGATCAAAGCCGAGGGATGCGAGGAAATCACTCCATCGCACGATA
>JAUXGE010000275.1 GCA_030622435.1 Planctomycetota bacterium | reverse complement strand
TCGGAGCCTGCATCCGACTTCCGGCCAATGCCCGGAGGCCTACGCAGCATGCCGGCAAGGATTCTCGCCCAGAATCGGCCCACTGGCAAACGGAGCTGCCCAATCGTGACGAAAACCGACGAATAAGGGTTTGTCGGAAGCACAAGGCGGCTTGGGAATCGCGTCCGGTCATTGTGAACAAATGGCAGGCACGACCGGACTGGCCTCGCTTGCACCTAGGAGGCCAACCCGGTCAAAATTGGAGTTCGGGAAAGATGCGCCTGATCGCACCTAGCACCCGCCGATGCCGTGGCCGTATAGATTTCCCTGATCCGCGCCCTGTTCCATGAGTTGCAGCAGGTCGTGTGCGAGGTCCACTTCCGCGGACAACGCCTCGTCGTCAAGTGCCTGAGCGTCGGCCGAGAACCGGGCAAGTGCGCCGGTCATGGTGGCGATGGCAAGCTCACGTTCTCGAGAGTAGAGTTCTGCGGCCTCCCTCATGCTGGAAACCAGCACGGCCAAGGCGACGGTCTTGCCCACGCCGGGCTGCTCGAAGTACTTGCCACGTTTATCGAGGGGCTCTCCCGAGTACATCGCATCGACCGCTTCCTCGACCAGATCGCCCTGGGGCGTCTGGTACGACAGGCTTCCGGACAGACGCATCCCTGCCAGCTCCGTTCCCTCGTCAGGCTCGATGCGTAACAGCAGAGCACCCTTGCGACGGCTGAGAAACACTGTGCTGACATCCATGGCTGATCCGACCTCGCCATCATCGCCGGAAGGAAAGCCGTACGCGTCGGCCACGTGGAACCCGGTTGACGGCGTCACACCGACAACCAGGTCGTAGGCAATCGGGCTGACCAGGAAGGGCCAATCATCGGCCATCAGCTCGGTGACGTCCTCGTCGTCGAACAGGCTGAAGGCATTGCCGCCGCGCAAGTGCGTGATCGCATTCATCATCTCCTGCCGCAGGCCGACACCGACGCCCATCACGGTCAGACCGACACCCCGGTTCGCCCCGTCCGCGGCAATCTCCTCGAACTCGCTGGGTTCGGTCGCGCCGACGTTCGGCTGCATGTCGGTAAACAGCATGACGCGAACCTGGTCGGTCTCGCCGCTTGCGGACTCGGCGACCTGGTAGGCACGCCTGAGGCCCGATTCCATATCCGTCACGCCCCCCGTGCTGAGCGAGTCGATCGCCGCTTGGATCGTTACCTGCTGATCGCCGGGCGTCATGGCAAGCACGTCCTCGACGACACTTCCGTACGTTACCAAAGCGATTTCGTCGTCCGGCCCGAGTTCAGCAGCGATAGCCGACAGGAGATTCCGAGTCACCTGCCCCGGCGTGGGGTACTCGGTCCGCTCCGTTTGATAGCCCCACCCCATGGAACCGGAGACGTCCATCGTCGCGATCAGGGTCAGGCTCGGGCGTTCGAACGTATCGGGGTCAATGGTGGAAGAGAGTCCCACCTGCAACCAGCCGCTCGGCGTGCCCTCCAACGTGGGCGCCACACCGATGGCCGTGCGTAGGCACAGTGTTCGCGCGCACGGATCCCCGGACAGGCCGAGTTCGTGCTCGGAGAACATACCCTCCACCACGAACGCCTCGGGCGGCGGGACCTGACCGCTGGCGATCAACTCGCGAGCGGAGCCCATGTCCTGAACGCCACCTTGAGTGGCGCCGAAGTCCATTGGTGAGCCGCCCAAGGGGAGCCCACCCATCGGGGCCTGCACGGCACAGCTCACAACAAGCGTGACGCCGCATGTGACGAGACAAAGTCCGAGAAACCGACAGCCGACGAGAAAGCGAATCATGACCTGTTCCTCCAGTTACATTCCTCTGCGCGCAAAGCGCGCGCGTACGGTAAGCTAAACGCACCACGACTTGCGCGTGTACGGTCACGATGACGCTACGTGACCTGAAGAACCGTAGAGATTGTTCGATCTGACTCAGTGTCCGGCAAGTGGCACCGAAGGAGTAGGTGGTACTCAGCACGAAAGGCTCAACGATAGCCGTGGGCAAGCGTGTGAGCAGCCCCGCCTGCGGATAGCGGCACCCCAACGACTCATCCGACCCAGAAGGGGTCGCAAAAGAACCCAGGTAATCATCAAGATCGAATGGGGAGCAAGAGCCGCGGTGCTGGCCGCCAATTTACAGTCAAACCCTGCAGCGTTGTGGTATTCACCAATGACCTTCTCCGGTGGAGGTGCTGCGCCGAGTGGCCGGGAGCCGTCCACTGCAACGCTCTTAGTGCCTGCGAGGAAATAACTGTGGCAAGCCATGCTTGCCGCTTTGGGCGAATCGTATGGTTTCGGTCGCCGTGCTGCGACACTTATTCTTTCGCAGGCCCTTACGAGAGAAAAAGGACTGGATTGGGCGTCAAAACGCAGGGGTTTCCTTCAAATTGTCCGATCGCATTGAATTCGGACAAAGATGTCAGTATGATAGCGTCCTCGGAGGCGGCAAATAGGTAATCCCGGCTGACCAGAGTCGGGGAAGACTCAGAGCAATGTTCAGTATGAAGACTAGAGGACGTCAACGTGTGGCTGCGGGCGCCTTTGTTGGGCCGGGTGCGCCAACGAGCATCGCCTATTGAGGTGACAAGTAGGAAGAGCGTAATGATGAGACGGTGCATAGCGATTGTGGTGGTGGTCGGGCTTCTTTGCTGGAGCGGTGGCGCGGGTGTGGCATGGGCCTACGGAACCTGGACTACGCTGGACGTGCCCGGCGCGAATGAGACCCGGGCTTTCGGCATCCACGGCGAGAACATCGTGGGGGAGTACTCGGATGCAGTAACCGACCACGGCTTCCTCTACGATGGCGTGAACTGGACTACTCTGGACTTTCCCGGCGCGTATCGGACATTTGCGGTCGCCATCGACGGCGACAACATAGTGGGGGGCTACTGGGACGCACCAGACCGCCAGCACAGTTTCCTCTATGACGGCGTAAACTGGACCACGCTGGAATATCCCGGCGCGCTTACGACCTGGGCTATCGGCATTGAGGGCGACAACATCGTAGGGGAATACTATGATAATAGGGGCCACGGCTTCCTCTACGACGGCGTGAACTGGACTACGCTGGACGTGCCCGGCTCGAGTCGGACAGTGGGATCCGGCATCGACGGTGACAACATAGCGGGGAGCTACTGGGATGCAGCAGGCCGCCACGGGTTCCTCTACGACGGCGTGAACTGGACCACGCTGGACTATCCCGGCGCGAGTCGGACAGCGGTGTACAACATCGACGGTGACAACATAGTGGGGGAATACTCGGATGCAGCAAACCGCCAACACGGCTTCCTCTTCGACGGCGTGAACTGGATTACGCTGGACTATCCCGGCACGCTTGAGAATCAGGCTTTCGATATAGACGGTGACAATATTGTGGGCGTGTACTGGTGGGATGTGCCAATCTCGGATCCAGCGAATGTGGCCCACGGCTTCCTCTATGAAGTCCCCGAACCCACGACGCTCATCTTACTGGCCTTGGGCGGCTTGGCTGTGGTGCGGCGAAAACCATAGGCAGCGGCAAGACGGGACGTTTTCACTTGGCGGCTATCAGGCCGCGGAACTGCTCGATGACGGTTTTCATCCCGACTCCTATCCAGGTTCTGCCGTTCCACAACCTGGCGCATCTTCTTTGACGCCGCATACGAGGGGCGGCGCTTGGTCGACTGGAAACGACTTCTTCAGCAGGCCCTCAGGCGTGATCACGTCACTCGGGGTCTTCGGACTCCACACAGGCCTCGTAGGAGGGGCGGCCCCACTCACCACTCCACCAGAGTCCGGTGGGGATCAGATCAGCCGGAAGTGTGTCTTTCTGCCAACCGTCGCCGCGGACGGCGATGCAGCGGCTGAAACCGGTGGCACAATCGTCTCCTGGGCGGGTGTTCTCGCAGCGGTAGTGCAGCGCGTAGCCGTCGGCGTTCTCGGATCCTTCGATGTAAATCCTCTGAGGCTCGGCGTGGCCGTCAACAAAGGAGCGGTTGAAAGTCCAATCTCGCCCGTGCCATCCGCGAACCGTCTTGGTGGGGCCGGGATCGATCCCGGCAATGAAACCGCACTGCTCCCTCCAGCAGGACCATGCCCATCGCCCGATGTTCTCTTCGTAGTACAGCGTCCTGGCCGGCGTCGGTACACGCGAAGTCGGACGCAGGTAAGGAGAGTTCGTCATCATCTCGCTGCCACCGGTGAACCCGACCATGAACACGTTGGCGCAGTAGCTGTTGCCGAAGTGGTCGTAAGATGAACGCTCTGTATTGGCAACCCAGTCCGGACAATGAGCACCACGCGGGGGACCGTCGTCCGCCGGGCACCTGAAGAGATCGAGCTGAAGTTCGGTATCCTTCATCGCGCCGATACGATACCAGGGACTCTTGTTGTCCTTGAAACCGCCCGGATACAGGATGTCGTTCATGGGGCGTGTCGAAGGCCCGAATCCTGCAAGCGTTCCGTACTTGCTGTTCAGAGGTTCGCCCGGGCTTCCGGTCACGAAGTCATCCTGCCCGATGCCGCTCTTGCCACCCCATTCGTACGCGCCGATGAAGATCGGCTCGTTGCATATTTCGTTCTCCGGCTGGACGGGACATTGCCGAAACTGCTTATGGTGGACCGGGATGCCCCAGCCGCTCGGGTCGTCCGCCTCATAAACACGGCTGCTGGTAGCGATGTTCTTGATGTGAGAAAGACAGGCCGACTGCTTCGACTGACGTCTCGCCGCCTCCAAAGACGGCAGCAAGATCGCAATCAACAGAGCGATGATTGCGATCACGACCAATAGCTCGATCAAGGTGAACGCGGACAGGTCGCGTCTCACTGAATCTCCCCGGCGGAGCGTTTGAGCGGTGTCCATTGAAGGCCTCCCAGGCGCGGCGGTTGCAGCAGACAGATCCCCCTCCCTCTTACAACACGTATTCTGATCTGGATTTCCCGCGCGCCGCGCACCACCAGCTACAATTGCACTCGACAATAACCGGGGCAGGGCCTTTCGAGCCAACATGATGCAGCAAACCGTGACAGTGGGAAATGCCTGGGGCAGCGCCCGATCTACCGGCGCGCCGATTCACTGGATAAGGTTGTGGTTCCCGAAAATAAACCGCGGGCGGCATCCGCCATAACGCGGACACCGCCCAGCGTATTGGAAAACACGGTCCGGCGAATCCCAGGATCAGCCGAACGTGGCTAGTAACTCTTGCCTGAGTAAGCTAATTGATAGGCACCGAAGTCGGCCAAATCAACGTCGCCGTCGGTGTCGAAGTCGTGGTCGAGGCAACTCGACGGGAGAGCACCCGTCGGACCACCGAAACAGTCGTGGAAGGCACCGCCTTCACCTACAGGGGATTGGGCAACCATGTTGCCCGAACCCGCGTCACCGAGGTGCCGCACCGCCCCAGGCTGTGATGTCCAACTCCAAAGGCCTACAACCAACACCAAGGCCGCAGCCGTGGACAACGCGCGAAGAGCGAAGCGCCATGGGGAGCGAACTACAGACCCGCACAGAAGTGCGTCAGCATCGACGGAAGTCCGACGGAACAAACGGGCTTTATCGGCCGCATCCAGCTCCAGCAGTGCATCCTCAATCGGGCTGATATCTGATTGTTCTTGATCCATACAAGTACACCTCCGGGCACAAGCGAGCCCATCACCTCAGTAGTCGCCGGTGGAGTCCGCCGGCGCGAAGGAATCTACACCTGTTCTTTTTCGGACACAGACCCCAAGGCGGCCAAGAATGCGCTTCCACTTCGAACGAAGCGTCGACTCTTTCAGCCCAAGGGCATCAGCAGCGTCGATCCAACGCCGTTCAGTTATGGCCTCCATCTGTGTGGCGATTCGGCCATCTTCCGAGTCTAACTCGGACAAGCATGTACGTAGCGACTCCAACAACTCCAGGCGGGACAGTGCTTCTGCTGGTTCTTCAAGTTCGGCTGTAATCGACAGTCCGGCCTCATCGTCACTGATGCTCAGCGCATCATCGTCGGGCGCAGCATGTCGCAAAGCTGAGATTGCCTGGTTCCGGGCGACTTGTGCAAGGTAGGCCCGGAGCGAGGAGGGGCGGCGTTGTGGATCACGCCGCATAGATTGGACGAATCCGACCCACGTCGCAGACGCCACCGACTCGAGCCATTCCGGATCCCTCCGGCAGCGGTCTTTCGACACGCGAAAGATTTTGTAACGAACCAGCCTGTCGTACCGGCCCATTAGTACATTAAGAGCGGCGGAATCCCCACCGAGCATCCCGGCGATAAGGAAATCATCGCTCGGGACTGGTGTTGCACCCTTACCACCGGTCGCACCGGAATCAACACTTCGTTTGACGGGCATGCAAGCATTATCAAACATGCGCAGCAACGGTCAACGATAGCACTCGGCACCGGATCGCGGTGGCAGTCCTGTGGGCTGCCCGCCTCGGTCGGCCAGGAAACCCGCTGGACC
>JAUXGE010000094.1 GCA_030622435.1 Planctomycetota bacterium | reverse complement strand
GACGGCGCCCTTCCGATCCTCGCGTCACCCACGAGGAATAACGCCACACGAACGCGAAGAACGCTGCGGTATCATTCACCCCTGTGACTGCACTTCGATCCGCATGAGGGCTGCCTCTCCGGTCGCGGCCGAAATCTCACTTCGCCATTCGCCCGATCGATGCCGATGCCGAAGTTGCGCTGACGGGCGTTGTCGGAGTCGTTCGGGTCCTGCCACGTGCTGTTGTTCGATCCGCCGAAAGGCCCCGGCGGCTCGGCCCCCTCGGCATCCTCATTCACATCGTCCTGACTCGGCTGATGCGTGGCGTACGTGTCCGTACCGCCTACGTCGAGGAAGAGACCGAGGGACGTCGTGTCCGAGAAATAGTCGCTCACACCGCCGCGGGCGCTGAACCGCTGATCGAATAGCGTCATACCCGGACGGTTCCCCGCCTTGCCGATGTAGCGATCGTCACCTCCGATATCCATCACGGCCGTCACGCTCCGGTTGATCGAATAGCTGATACCGTTGCCCTTGACGTCATACACGTCGTTGCCCCCGACGTTGACAAGAAGAGAGATAGTGAAATCATGCCCCCATCCGGCGCACATGTTCGAGGTGGCTTCACACGCATGCAGGTCGTTGCCGCCCTCGTCGACCAATGCGCCTATACAGAAGTGCGCTCCGGTCGCTTGCGAATAGCAGACACCGCGGTATTCGTCGTCACCGCCGCCGTCGTGGAGGAGGCCCACACCGAACCAGTACCCCGTCCCCATAGTCCAGTTGCCGGAGACGTACCGGTCATTGCCTTCGCTGTCGAGAAGCGCCCCGAGGCCGCCTGCCCACGAATGACCGTCGGCACCGTCGCCGCGACGCCCCATGGCACAACCCTGGGCGTTGTTGACGGAAATGTCCTCGTCGGGCGAATGGTAGGAGGGGCGCCCTGTGATCTTCGCGTCGCGCACGGCCTCATACACGTCGTCACCGGTGCGATCTGCCAGCACGCCGACACCTCCCACACCGCCCAGCCCCTGTCCGTCGGCGTAGAGCTTGTATTGATCGCTTCCGTCGCTGTCCAGGAGCAGCCCGACGCCGAAGTAGCCGCACCCCTGCCCGCTATACTTCACGAAATATTGGTCGTCCCCGGCAAGATCGGCGCACACCCCGAGCCCGAACTGACCAACACCCTGGCCATAGTGGGAAACTCGGTAAACGTCATCCCCGGAGTCGTCAATCAGAAGACCGATACCGCATACCCCGGCGCCTTGCGCCGGACCGGTGGAGTCGTACCGATCGTCCCCGGCCAGATCGAGCAGCAATCCGATCGGCCGATCAGCCGCCGACGCCGCAACCTCCCCACTGTATCGATCGCTACCGCCCAGATCGACGATCAGCAGTGCATCCGTCCCGTCGATCTCGTCGTCACCGCCACCGCGGATACGAATCCAACCCCACGGAGTCTCCCAGTCAAAGGAGAAAGGCGGCGCATCGCCCAACTCCCTAAGTGCCAGTCGGGTGTCATCAAGCGCCTGCACACACTTCTCACCCGCGTACCAGAGACTGGCCTCGTCCCACAAGCGCGCCACGTCGTCCACCTCGGGGCAGTAATCGAATGCGTCCACCTGCTCCTCGCCCAGATCGAACCGCCGGCTGACGATCATGCGCTTCTCACCCGGAACGTTGCGGAACGCGAGATCAACCCAGCGGTGTGCCTCGATGATGTTCATGACGAGCCTGCCGAGCACCGGTTGCACGTTCTCGGGTATCACCTTGACCCGCTCCGCCAGTTCTTCCTCGATCTTCGGATAAGGAAGTTCCATGTGGAACGTGAACGGATGCGTCGTACGACCGGCGGCATGGTACAGAGCAAGGATCGCCGCATCGAACTTGGTGTCTTCACGAACCAGGTTGGTCGTGTACCCGCGCAAACCTCCGAACTTGGGATTGATCCCGAGAAAGTGCACGGCATGGTACAGGGGCGTCGTACCACGCCCCTGCCGTTCGTGCACGACCGCGGGATCGAGGTGCTCTTTCGCGGCCTGACCGAGTGACCGCGCGTACGTGATCGTATCGAGCGGCTCACTGAACAGGGAATCGAACGCCCGCAACTTGTACGGGATGTCGGCCGGGAACTTGAGCCACCAACCTTTGGGCTTCCACCCCAGATCGGACCGGAGCATGCCGACCTCGGCCAGCGCCTCATCCAGCGCGTCCGGTGAACCTCCACACTTCCTGTCCGGCACATCCGGCGCACCGTCACCAGCCACAACCACCGTCACGGCCAGGCAAGCAAGTGCCATAGCCATGCCACTCATTTTCACAATCACTGCGTTCATAACACCTTTACACCTATTGCACGTGCTCCGTCTTGACCTCGAGCGGCTTGACGATCCGTCCGATCGGGTAGACGTTCAGTTTCTCGTCCCAGTACGGCGAGCGCCGGAAGAAGAAATACAGCCGCGCCCTCGGGTTCGACGCAAACTCATCGTCATCGCGAAGCCTCTGCTCGAACGTCTCACGGAGTTGAGGATCCTCCGCCAGCATTCGCCGCGCCAGCTCCTCCAGAACATAATGCTCACCGTATTCCTTCTGCTCGAAAACGACGTTGAAGAAGCCCCACCTCGCGAGTGAATCCGGGGCCTCCGGCTCGAACATGTGAATCGCCACCTTGGCATCCGGCTGGTCGAGCCGCACAATGACGGACCCGGCACGATACGCCCGGCTCTCGGCAATCGGCTCCGTCGTGAACTTCGCCCCAAACCGACCTTCATAGGGACGACCGGCAAAAGTCACATCGGTGAACCGGTATGACTCCACTTCGATCGTCACCGGATCGACGAGACGTTCCATGAGCAGACCATGGGCCTTCGCCAGCTCAATAACCTCCGTCCACTGAGGTGGGATGATGTAAGCCAGCGGCGGGCCGACGGTCTTGGTTACCTCCGTCTCCTTGCGCCAGACTGTCTCGATCTCGATTGGACGTGTGTTGTCATAGATTATGCGGTCCTGCCCCGACACCTCGCTCGGCTCGAGCCGGTAGGCAAAACCCTTGAACGTCAGCGGGACCGACTTGTCGCTACGACCGATGGCCACGGGAAACTTGCGATCCGGATCGTAAGTCCTACCCGCCTTGACCACTTCTTCATCAGCCGTCCGAACGGCGTCGCGAAGTGACTTGGGATCGCGATTCAGCAACTCCAGCGTATGCAGCATGATGTTGTAGAGTCCTATCACGCGCGTGCGATAGGTCTTCAGCGCATGCGCCTCGACCAGAATCGATGGGCGATTCCGGATGGAGCCGTAGCCGGTCGAGTATCTCGGGCCGAAACCACCGGAGCCGATTCCCTTCGACGGATCTTTGGAATCGGCCAGTCCGAAATAGACGATAGGAAGGTGCCCGTCAGCCTCGAGCGCCGGCAGGACGCTCGGATACAATTTCTCTTCCACCCAGCGGGCAACCGGCGGCGCAGCCGCTTGCGTCGTGTCGATGGCGTACATCAGATCGTATTGCCAATCGCCGCCGTCGGTCGTGTGATTGTCGAAATGCAGATCGGGACGCCACGCATTCCACACGGACAGCCACGCCCGCATCTCAGCCGCGTCGGCCTTGATGTAATCACGGTTCAAATTCAAGTTTCGCGAGGTAACGCGCCAACCCATCTCCGAAGGACCATTCTGATTGACCCGCGAGTAAGGCCCGAATCGCTCATGCCCGTCAACGCTGAAGATCGGCATGACCAGCAGAACCGTGTGCTCGAGCAGCCCTTTGCGAACCTTCGTAATCGCAATATCACGCAGCAACATCAGCGAGGCGTCCTTCCCCACACACTCGCCCGCGTGTATGCAATTCTGAACCAGAACCACGAGCTTGTCCTTCGCGCGGGCGGCCTGAGGTGAAAACGCCCCATCCTTCGAGGCAACAACCAGCGGCAGGGGACGCCCCTCCGGGCTGACGCCGAACGTCTGGTAGTCGATCCAAGGCGATGCCACCGCCAGGCGCTTACAGTATTCCACCGTCTCACTGTACCTGGGGGTCTCACGAAAACCGGTCCGCTCGGCCTTGGTCAACCATTCCTGAGGAACATCGCGCGACGGCAGCTTTAACAGGTCTTCTCTTCTGCCGTCCGCCTGACCTGAGGCAACTGCGGTCCACATCACAACGGCACAAATAGCCAGGTTCCGACTGCCCCGCAGGACGCTCGTGCTCGGCTCCATCTCGCCTCTCCACTGCAAACCGCGTCGTGGTTCCTCCCGGTGCTGAAGCTTGGCCGGGAACGATCGATACGATATGCTCACTGTTTCGGCACGGTAGTCAACGGCCGGACCCGATGAATGCCGAATCGGCATTAGTCCGTTTTTTGAGAAGTCGGGTGCCACTGGAAGCTTGCTGCCAGTGCCACTGCGCTCATCGGGGAAAACACTGGCAAACAGAACCTGCTCGATCCATCATAAGGAACTTGAAAAATGCAGCCGATTACAGCGGAGAAAGTACGGCAAGCCATCGATATTCTGGACGAACTCGGAATCGACGCGTGGCTCACATTCGTACGGGAAACCATCGAAGCAGGCGACCCCATCCTCCCACTGATTCTCGGGCAGCACCTGACCTGGCAAAGCGCATTGATCCTCACTCGATCCGGCGAGCGCATCGCCATCGTCGGCCGGTACGACGACGAGGCCGTCCGATCTACCGGTGTGTGGACGGACGTGGCTTCTTACGTACAAGGAGTGCGCGAGCCGCTCGTCGAGACCCTGCGACGGATCGATCCCGGCGCCCTGGCAATCAACTTCTCACGCGACGATCTGGTCGCTGACGGCCTCTCACACGGCATGTACCTCCTGCTGCACGACTACCTCGCCGACACCCCTTATCTCGAGCGACTCATCGGGGCCGACGGTATCATAGGGGCCCTGCGAGGCCGGAAGTCACCGGGTGAGATCGAACGCATTCGGGCCGCCATCGCAACCACCCAGGAAATCCTGGAGGACGTATCCGGATTCGCCAAGCCGGGCAAGACGGAACGCGACGTCGCCAAGTTCATGAAGGACTCGGTCAGCCGCCGGCAACTCGGTCTGGCATGGGACGAGGCAAAATGTCCCATCGTTAACACTGGTCCCGAGTCGATGATCGGTCATGGAATCCCTTCCGACCTCGTGATCGAACCGGGCCACGTCTTCCACATCGATTTCGGCGTCAAACAGGATGAATACTGTGCCGACCTTCAACGATGCTGGTACGTACCACGCCAAGGGGAGACCGCCCCCCCGGAGCCGGTGCGACGGGCATTTGACACCGTACGGAGAGCCATTGAAGCCGCCGCAACAACACTCAAACCGGGCGTCGAGGGATGGGAGGTGGACGCGGCCGCTCGTTCCACCGTGACCGACGCCGGCTATCCGGAGTATCAGCACGCCACCGGCCACACCGTAGGACGCAGCGCCCACGACGGCGGTGGCACCTTGGGGCCGAAATGGGAGCGTTACGGCCAGACCCCGTGCCGCAAGGCCGAAGTGGGCAATGTCTTTACACTCGAACTCGGCATCGAGAACATCGACGGTGGCGCAGGATACCTGGGCCTCGAGGAAATGGTCGTCGTCACCAAAGATGGCTGTGAATTCCTTTCCACGCCTCAGCGGGCTCTTCCAATGCTCGGAACCTGAATCAATAGTCGGGTGCGTCCCGGCGCACCATTCAGACCGCTCTGTGAGCAGTGTTTCTTGCTTCGTGAGCAGAATGGTAGGGCGTCCACGACGCACCATTCAGACTGCAAGCCCCGCTCATTCCTCGCTCTGTGTGCCACTGCTGTGTCAGCAGTGCGGGTGTACGGACTCGTTGAGTCGTTTCAAATGCGTTTGAATAACCGAAGGATGACGATTCGACTTCCACACCGCTAAAAGCGGTGGAACGTCGGTCCTAAGTCCCGTAGGGACGACAGATAGTAGCCCCGGGCGTGAGCCCACGGTTTGCAGCTCCCAGCTGCGATTGCCGAGCCCCGTGGGGGCGACAGACTTTATCCGTTATCTATGCAGAGTTTCTGCCGCCCCGCTGGGGCTTGCTCCAGGATCTGTACCTTTCCCCGGGCTCACGCCCGGGGCTTATGTCTGGCGCCCCTGCCGGGGCTAAACCGCCACATATCCTCACAGGCCATTGTCTTGTAGCAGGTGAACCACCCGGCGTGGCCGGGAGAACCACCCGTCAGGCCGTTGAAAAAGTGTAGCGCCGCCCCTTGTGGGCGGCGAGAAGCCACTTAAATCGTTACCCACGAGGGGTGACGCTACACCGTTGTGGTGGACTACGTGTTTTTCAACGGGCTGCTATCCTACCTTGGCTGCCCTAGCCAGCTCAATTGATGGGTGCCATGCCCAAGCCCGACAAAGTCGGGCGCGGGCATGTCCTTCCGTACGCCTTGCCCACCGGGTATGATGGCCGGGACGTTGCTACCCCGGACTACGTCTGACAGACAAATGCACAGGGCACGTTGAGCTTCTTTTTCCGGTGGCGATCCCCTGATCCAGGGAGAGCGCTGACCGTATCGATTTCTTGCCAGAGGATGGTGCGATGGACGAAGGCGCGATTCGCGACAGGTACCTCGATCTCTTCAGTATTCGCTGGGACACGCCCGAGCTGGTCAAGCCGCTCGAGGAGCTGCGTGAGCAGGTCGAGGAAGCCGGACTGGACACCTGGGTGCGGCTGATCGACGCGCGCCTCAAACGCAACGGCAAACACTTCGAGGAAGCCCTGCGCGAGTTGGAGCCGATTCTCGAGACGACTCCGGACGATCCGCACGCCCTGTGGCTCAAGGCGGCTTTGCTCTCAGAGAATGCCGACCGCCGCCTGGAGGCGTTCCAGATATATGAGCGCATCGTCGGCGGGCTTTCAGCCAACGATGATCTCGTTTCGCAACAGGTTGTCGCCATGGCCATGGGCAACAAGGGCTTCAATCTGAACAAGATGAACAAGCCGCAGGAGGCACTTGATGCCTGCGACGAGGTGATTCGCCGCTTCGGCGATTGCCCCGAGACGCCCCTGCGCGAGAATGTCGCCAAGGCCCTCCTCAACAAGGGCGTGGCGCTGCTGCAGATTGACAATCCGCAGGAGGCGCTGGCCGCCAACGACGAATTGATCCGTCGTTTCGGCGATTGCCCCGAGACGTCCCTTCCCGTGGAGGTCGCCATGGCCCTGTTCAACAAGGGCTTTGTGCTGGTGACGATCCACAAGCCGAAGGAGGCGGTTGCCGCCTTCGACGAGCTGATCCACCGCTTCGGTGATTGTCCCGAGACGCCCCTGCGCGAGGTCGTCGCCAGAGCCCTGGTCAACAAGGGCATCAGGCTGGGGCAGATGGACAGACCGCAGGAGGCGCTTGCCATCTACGACGAGGTGATCAGCCGGTTCGCCGGCGACGAAAGCGAGAAGATTGGCCTGCACGTATCGCTGGCAAAACGAGGCAAGGCCCTTCTGGCCAAGAAGACGGCGCCGCCGGAGCAGGCTAAGGAGGCTGAAGATGCTGCGTTGCAGAGCACCGAGGGCAGGTATTCCGAGACGCTGCAAGTGTACCACGAGCTTCTGCCCGAGGGTTTCCAGGAGGACACAGTCGAGGAATACTTCGCGCAGATGAGCGCGCGCACAGAGCGGACGGACGAGTTTCTAAAAACCGCGAGCCGATTCCGCGATGACGCCTCGCTACTGCTGGTGCTGCGGGAGTGGAACTCCTACACACCGGCCATACCCGGCGAGCAGGAGACTGATCGCGGCGGAGGATACTTCATCCGCCACGCGGGAGCCGGGATCGTCGTCGATCCGGGGTATGATTTCATTCAGAATTTCCACCGCGCCGGGGGCGTGCTCGCCGACATCGACCACATCATCCTCACCCACGCCCACGACGACCACACGGCCGAGCTGGAGGCCCTTTTGATGCTCCTTCATCAAAGGGCGCAGTACGTAAAGGAAGGGAGCAAGCCGGCGCGCGTTCAGCTCTATCTGAGCGAGGGGGCTCAGCGGAAGTTCGCCGGGCTCATCTCCCTGAAGGACGATTCGCAGATCGCCTCGGTCACCACCTTAAACCGTCAGCAGCCCGGGAGCCTTCAGCGAATCAGGCTCTCTGAGCAGATCACGCTGACGGTGCTCCCGGCGTATCACGACGACGTGCTCTCGCGGGATACGGCCGTCGGGCTCGGGTTCGAGTTTGCCCTGCCCCATGGCAAGCTGCGGCGCGTCGCGTTTACAGGTGATTCGGGTTACTACCCGCGGAAGCTCAATACAGATGGTAAACAGGAATACTACGACTACCCCACGAATGAGCGTCCGAAGGTTGACTGTAGCGAGCAACTTGGACTGATCGCACAGTATCCCGAGGAGTTCCGACATCCCGATTTGCTCGTGGCCCACATTGGTTCCATCAACGAGGAGGAGTTCAAGCCGCTTAGCGAGTCATTAATCCTGAGCACCAGCGATGGAGGGGGCTTGCGCGAGGAGGGTGAGTGGTACTACGTCAACCACCTCGGGCTGCTGGGGGCGTTGACCCTGTTGGACAAGTCCTCGCCGCGCAAGGCGATCATCAGCGAATTCGGGGCGGAACTGAAGGATTTCAACATCGAGCTGGTGGTCAACCTGGGCGGGACCCTCAACAAGAAGCAACGCCGAGATCATGAGAAGCAACAAGGAGATGGTGAGACGGAGGCGCCTCAGAGCTTCGTGATCCCCGGTGACATCACGATCGTGTATGACATCGCGGAAGATCGGTTCCTGTGCCACGAGGACGGCCAGGTACACCGCTCGGAGGACCTCCAGTGCGTCAGGCACGATACTTATGACGTTTCGGGTGAGAATCGTAACCTGGAGCCTGATAAAGTCGAGCGCAACAAGGATATCAAGCGGGCACATCTATTCCTGAAGAACACGCAAGACGGAACTCGAGATGCGGGCATCGCGAAGTACTACCGCGACCTCTTCGCTTGGAACCTGCCGCACCTGAAGCCCCCGGATTAGCTGATAGGTGCTCCACAAAGCACCGGATCGATATGTGACTTACATGCCCGCGCCCGGCTTCGCCGGGTCTTGGGCATGGCACGCGACGGGCATCCGCAGCGCACTGGTAAGTACCCCATGGCTTCAGCCGTACGAGACGCGAATAATGTGTTCCAACGATCATACGACACACTCCTCACCAAATCTTTCTTGAGGTAATAGTCGCCTTGTCGAACGAGTACAGGTAAGTTTTCGCACAGGATGAAGTGCTCAGGCGTTGCCTACTTTATAACTGTGTGAGACTCGGCGCCTGGCCGGGTACGCCGAAGGCGTTTCGGCCTCCAGCCCAGGGTTGTCGCGAAGCGGCTACCCTGGGATCATGGTCGATAGGTGAGTAGACAACCCCAGTCGGGGTTGCGCCGGGTGACACCGCTGGCTTGCCCACGAGAACCACGGTCTCGCCGCCACTGTCTGAATTCGCCACTCAGCATTCCACACTCCCCCCTGATCGCTCAACACGGCCCTCCAGAGCGAGCGCCAGTGAAGTTATTACTGTAGAGGCCGACGCCGTGTGCCATGTGTCACTGCTCTCGAGTAGTGCGCGCACCGCGCCGCCCCCCTTGCAGCAAAGGAGCTTTGACCATGACCAAAGGCGTCTCCAACCGCCGACTCCGGTAAAGGCCTCAAAGCCCGCTTCAGATCTCGAAGGACCGGCCTTGATAAGAAAAGGGTTCTCCTCCAAATTGGAATTGGGTCATACGGATGCGCAAAGTGTTTTCATGCAACGGCTTGGCGAGCAGATTAAGGCCTGCGGCTCGGGACCCTATCGACCGTCGCTCGCCCTGTTCGAGCGAAGCGAGTGGGCGACGGTCGATAGGGTGGGTCGCCGGCTAGCCTCCGGACGGATTCCCCAAGGCGGGAGTCCGTCGTAAGTTCTTCTCTTTCAAGGACTTGGACTGCAAAACCCATCGTGAATCGACACCTAATCGGGAGGAGAACGAAAAACGAATATGCGAAACGAACCCATGTGAAAGTGTGACTGGAACCACCCGCCGCTTACGGTCACCCATCAATTGAGCTGTGACAGAGTGCTTAGTGCATGCGGAGTGGTTCGGCTTCCAGGCCGTAGCGTTTCATCTTCTTGTAGAGTGTCGTGCGGTTGATGCCCAGCCGTTGGGCGGTGAGCTGCCGGTTCCAGCCGTTGGCACGGAGGGCGGCCTCGATGATGCGTTTCTCCGGCACCTCGAGGGCCTGCCTCAGGGGCATGGGTTGCCACGGCGTATGGGGTTCGACCGGATCGGCTGATTCGATCACTCTTGGTGGAAGATCCCCTACGCCGATGTATCGCCCTTTGCACAACACAACGGCCCGCTCGACGGCGTTCTCCAGCTCGCGCACGTTGCCGGGCCAGTGGTGGGTTTGCAGTGCCAGCAACGCCGCATCCTCGAAGCCGAGAATCTCCCTTCCCATCTCGGCGTTGTACTGATCGAGGAAGCACTTGGCGAGCAAGGCGATGTCACCCACGCGTTCGGCCAGCGGCGGCATGTCGATGGTCACCACGTTGATGCGATAGAACAGGTCCTCGCGGAACCGGCCGGTGCTTACCTCCTCCTCGAGGTCCAGGTTGCTCGCAAGGAGCACACGTGCGTCGATCGTCTCGGTCTTGTTGCTGCCGACGGGCTCGAACTCGTGGGATTGGAGAAAGCGAAGCAGCTTTACCTGGAGTGCGGGGGATGCGGCCGACACCTCGTCCAGAAAGACCGTACCCCCCGCCGCGGCCTTGAATTTGCCCACCTTGTTGGCAACGGCGCCGGTAAACGCCCCACGGGCATGACCGAACAGCTCGCTCTCCAGGAGTGTCTCGGGTATGGCACCGCAACTGACTTCAACGAACGGATGATCGCGGCGTTCGCTCTGCTGGTGGATGATCTTGGCGATGAGCGACTTACCCGTACCCGACGGCCCCTGGACCAGAACGGTCACCTTCGAGTCGGCCACGGCCTCGACCAGGTCGAAGACCTTTATCATGCGGAAGTCCTGCCCGACCACGGCGTCCAGGCCGTATCGTTGACCGAGCCGCTCCTTTAGCACGCGATTCTCTCTGAGGATTGCCTGCTGGTTGAGGGCCCGTTCGACACAGACTTTCAGCTCGTCGTCGATGATGGGCTTTGTCAGGTAGTCGTAGGCACCCATCTTGATCGCCTCGACGGCGCTCTCGATCGTGCCGTACCCGGTCATCATGATGGCGACCGTTTGCGGGTAGCGCCGGCGGATGACGTGAAGCAGCTCGAATCCGTTGCCCCCGGGCATGTTCACGTCGGATATGATCAAATCCGCGGGCTGATCATCCATCACCTCGAGTGCTTCATTGATGGAAGAGGCGGGTTCGACTGTGTAGCCCTCGAGTCGCAGGAACTCGCCGAGGGAATCGAGAATGATCCGGTCGTCGTCTACGAGCAGGACGCGCGGATGGGTGTTTGTCGTACTCATTGAGACCATCTTCCGTTATCCGGTCACCCGGACTCAGCGTCGCGGATCGGGTACGTCGGAGGTATCCGTCTCGTCAGGCGCTGTCCCCAATCGGTTTGGGGCGTGACACATTCCTGCCGGGACACGTACGGTAAAGACGGCCCCGCCTTGTTCACCGGGTTCGGCCGTGATTGTTCCCCGCATTTCGTCGATGTAGTCTTTGCAGATAGCCAGCCCCAGCCCGGTTCCCTTGCCGGGTTCCTTGGTCGTGAAGAACGGCTCGAAGACCTTCTCGACTGGATCGGGCAGCCCAGAGCCGGTATCCGCCACCTCGATCACGACTTCACCGTCGACCAGCCCGGTTGTGACAGAGAGTCGACCACCTTCCGGCATGGCGTCCACGGCGTTCTTGATCAGGTTGCAGCAGACCTGATAGAGCCGGCTCCCGCGCGTGTGGGGCATATTCTGGCTGTGAAAATCGGCTGCCACGATGATGCCGTTTGCGTCGGCGTCCGAGGTCGTGCTCTTTATCGCCTGTTCCACGGTCTCGTTGATGTTCATCTCGCCGAACTCGCCGTCCGTGGTCCGTGAGAACTCGAGCAGCTCACCGATGATCTGGACCATGCGGATGGCGCCGGTGCGAGACTCTGTCAGGTAGTCCGTCAGCTTCGTGTGCGGTTGATCCGTCGTCACTCGCATGGCCAGGTTGATGTATCGCAGGATGCCGTCCAGCGGATTGTTCAGCTCGTGTGCTACACGCGTTGCAAGCTTGCCGAGAGACGCGAGTCGCTTCGAGACCTCCAGCTTCTCTTCGACCACCTCCTGCCGGGCTCCCTCCGTCACAGTGATGACCGCGCCGGTAACGTGCTCTTGTCCCTGCTCGCGAAGCGGGGTGCAGCGTAGGGAGGCGAGAACGGCGCAGGACCGGTCGGCGGGGCGGATCGCGCACTCGAACTGCAAGGCATGCCCGGTGTCGAAGATGAGCGCCAGCTCATGAGGCCACCCGACGAATGGAGCGAGGAATCGCGCCTCGGCGAACGTTCCGGGCAGATCAGGCCTGTCCGGTAACCACGACACGGCCTTGGGGTTGCGGTAGTGGATCGAGCCGTCGCGTGCCGCCACGAGCACGGCGGTGTCCAGACTATCCAGAACAGCTTGGGAAAGAGGGCGATCCGGAGCAGCCTCCGGGCACGCTGATGTCTGTGATTGCGAGTCTATGGCCATGAGTAGCGCTCACCGAGACACCGACGGAAAAGCCCGCGGCGCCGCGAAGGTGTTGACCCAGATCAACGTTCTGTGCGACCTCGCCTTGTTCATCGGCAACGTGCCGATCGGCGTGCAGCGCGTGTTGACCTCGCGCAACATGACCCCGTAGTCGTTGTAAGAGCAGGACTGTTACCGGTCTCGCGTATTAGCGCAGACGGTGGTGCGTTCCTTGGGACACTGTGAGGCCGTAGCCGGCCTGGTCTTGAAGGTCCGCATGTGTATCGGACGTTGTTGACTCGAATGGCCTCGACATGGACAGGTGTGTGATCGGGTGCCATACCCAAGTCCCGCCGGAGGCGGGCGCGGGCATGAGAATGCGGCAGCGTTTCCGGAATACCCGTCATCTCGGCGGTGTCTGTGATCGGAACCTGATCAAGCCGCCGGCCTCCACGAGACAATCGACTACACTCACCCGAACTCCGCACAACGCAGGCCGGCCGAGTCACGGGGTGCCTGGGGCTGGG
>JAUXGE010000381.1 GCA_030622435.1 Planctomycetota bacterium | reverse complement strand
AGGTTGTGCAGGGGACTTGCACCCCCAGGTTATCGAACATGCTCGGCACACCTACTGTCGAGCAGGCCTTCAGCCTGCACATGGCCAGACCGCAGAGCAGGCCTTCAGCCTGCACATGGCCAGACCGCAGAGCGGGCCTTCAGCCTGCAACCTTGCCCGTCCAGGCGGGGATTGAGAGAGGCTATGGATTTCGGATTCGGGGCTCGGCCACGAGTTGCGCGACGGTTCCTGCGACCATCGCTGCGCTCATCCTCCATTCGGCTTTGGCCCCGCTGCCCCGTTTCGCTTTTCAGGCCGTTCGACGTGCCAAAGTACTGTCATATCGCCCTCGTCGCGTTTCATGACTCTATACGGCGTGAGCACGTAGTCATTCAGCGCCGTTGTGTTGACGACGGCGAACAGCGGCCGATCCGACAGGGCTTCGATCCGGTCCTTCCACAAGTGCGTTGTCGTGTTGATGACGTCGATGTCCGGGCGCGGCGTCAGCACGTGTTTGGCGTACCACAGCGCTGTCGATTGGCGCCAGGTCGAGCAGATGACGGCGCCCTGCGGCAGGGTCGCCAGGTCTACCTCTCTGATGAACCATGTCGCGTCGGCCGTGTCACGCTTGCGGAGGTAGGGAGTGTATAAGACGGTTACCACGCCCATGGCGAGCATCATGACAACCGCGATCGGCTTTCGCCAGGTAGGCATCTTGACCGGAAAAAGAGCTGAAAGCGCAACTCCCGTCAGCGCGACGGCAGTGAACATCAACGGCAGCAAGTCGGCTGCCGTTCCGTAGATGTTGTACGTACAGATGAATATGAAATTGCCGACAACAAATCCGAGCAGGAGCACGAACCCCACACGCGAGCGTACGAACGTAAACCCGAAACCCAGCAGCAGAACGCCCAGAACCGACGGAAACACGTGCGGCCCGGTCAGGAGCGTCACACTGTTGGATACGTCATACGTACTCAAGAGGAAGAACTGCTTGTAGACCCACTGGACCCGTCGCCACCCGCGCTTCCAGGAGGTGTTTATGTAGCGTTTGAACTCCCGACCCGACACATGCCATGCCACGCGCTCGGCCTTCGCCTGCCAGCCGGCGTCGGCTTCGGGAAGCAATCGCACCTCCGCATTCTTGTGATCGATGTAGTTGTACGGTACCGACGGGCTGTCACGGACCCATACGTAACCCAGCGAGTAGAGCCCGGGGCCGATTCCACAGCACGCCAGCCAAAGAAACGTCCTGGCCCAACGGCGACACGATGGCTCCCAACGTCCTCGCGCAAGCCACCAGGCCGCAAGGAAGAACGGCAGCATCCACACGACAGTCGGCCGATTCGCCAGCACCAGACCGAACAACAAACCTGCTATGTACAGGTCACGGCGGCGTCCAAGCTGTGCGTACCGCATCAGGCAGTAGGCCGAACCGAGCACGAGCGCCAAAGACGGCATGTAGATCTCGGGCACGACGAGATTCGTCCAGACTCGCGAGTGAAGAAGAAGGACGAGCACGAGGGAGCCGGCGATCCATGGGCTGACGCCTAGCCGAACCTGGATCATCAAGCAAAGGGTGAGGGCGACGATGCCGGTCGCAAGGCAAGCCAGTGAAACCACGTATGCCGGTTCCACACCGGGCACACGAGTCAGGATATACCCGATTGTTGCATACCCGGCGTACCCCGGAGGGTGCATGATCCCGAGGGTCGCAGAGGCGAGTTGCAAGTCGCCGGCGTCGCTGAAGCAGACTCCGGGCCGCAATCGCGGGATCGTTGCAAGGGTCACGACCACCACCGTCAGAACGACGGCCAACCGATCGAACCGGCCGAGTCGGCGCCAAGCCGGCCGGTCGGTCACCACGACATCCGCCATCTCATCATCGGACAAAGCGACATCGTCCTGAGCGGCATCGGTATCCTGATTGTCGGTGCTGGCGTGTCTCATTCGGGATGAATACGTAGTGCCGCCCCAGCCGGGGCAGGTTCACGCCGTGGCCTCATGGAGCCGATGGCGTGGTCCGAGGCGGCCGGTACGTCCGAGGCTCCAGGGTGTCGGACCGCAGGGGACCCGTTGTCCCCAGGCAATAGCATCGTAGCGAATACCGCGGGCGTTCGCCAAGGGTTGTCTTGCACCTTGACGTGTACGTGCGATGCCTCTCCAATGGTCCGGCTTTGCTGGCAGGCATTGAGGCCGGTCATTCCGGATCGGAACCGACGGCATGTAGTGAGACACAGCGGTGGAGCCGGGTCACCCGGCTGTTCGAGTTGACCCATCACGGATGGGAGGTTGCCGGGCACGATGGCGCAACAATGGGAGGTTGAGACGGCTACGGGGCGGTGCGCGATCACCGGGCGCGCTTTCGAGGAAGGCGAGGAGTTCTACACGGTCCTTTTCGAGGACGGCGAATCGTTCAAGCGAGCCGACTACTCGTTGGACGGTTGGTCCGGTCCGCCGGACGGCGCTTTCTGTCACTTCAAGTCGCGTGTGCCGGTGAAGGAGAAGCGGAAGAAGCTCCTGGTCAATCAGGAGTTGCTGATCGGCTTTTTCGGGCGACTGGCTGATGAAACCGAGCCGGTCCGTGTCCAGTTCCGGTTCGTGTTGGCGCTGATCCTGATGCGCAAACGGCTCCTGCGTTACGACGGCTCCAAAACCGAGGATGGAATCGAAGTCTGGACCATGACGATGACGCGCGATCAATCCGTCCATCGCGTGGTCAATCCGAACCTCACGGATGAGCAGATCGAAGGGGTCAGCAGCCAACTCAGCGCCATCCTACACAGCGACATGGGCGAATGGGCCGGCGCCGACAGTGAGCAGGAAACAACGACGTCCGAGGAATCGCCGGAGCCGACCTGATGCTCGGAAATGGTCGAGAAAAAACGAGTCGACGCCCGTATACCATGCCCATCGAACGAGGTTCGATAAGCGACGTCTCTCGATGGCGTTGGTTGGGCTCGACACTCCGAGCATGGCCACGCAAGCGTGGACCATGCCACCCGCCACGCAAGCGCGGACCATGCCACCCGCCGTCCTCTCTGAGCGTAACTGAGCCGCAGGACATGGAGCCCGAGACCATGGTAAGGGCCTGCTCCCCGCTGATCGGTGCGGCCGCCTATCCGGGTCCGGCTTGCCCGACGCACGGCCCGGGAATCAAGAGGACGGAATCGTGGCTCGTTCGGCTGAGCCTTGTGGTCGGCGTGGTGCTGGCAAGTGCAGGCACCGGGGGATGTCCATCTGCCCGGGAGCGCTTTCCGCTCGATCCGATTCCCATGGAACAGGCCATCGGAATCGTCAATGCCAATTCGAGCATGATCGACGGAACGTTATGGGCGTCGGGGCATGTGGACGGCCGGTTCAACCTGCCCGACGGTCGCAGTGCCGGTTACCACGTCAACGGCGTGCTCTTCTATCTCGCACCGATCTACCTCCGTTTCGACATGAAGAGTCTCGGCGAGCGTCAGTTCCTGCTCGGTTCCAACGCCGAGCATTTCTGGTTCTACGACAAGCAGGCGGACACCTACCACTGCGGCCGGCACGGCGCGGCCGACGAGTTCGAAGCGGAGATTCCGATTCCACCGGAGCAGATCGTCGATGCGTTGGGGTTCACTTGGATCCCCGAGCAAGTCTCGCCCGAGGACCGCACTCACACGGTTCAGCGGATTGTCGATGAATACCAGCAGGTCCTCATCATCGAACGGGACGAATTAGGTAATGTCGGTTTGCAGAAGGAATACTGGCTCGACCGGTATTTGCCTCGCCTTGTTCGGCGCGTCGTCTTCCGCGACCCCACCGGCACTGTCGAGATGGAATCCCTTTTGGACGAGTATCGGGCTCCTAGCCCGGGCGGACCGTTGCTTCCCCATCTGATGAGCGCGGTGTGGCCGAAAACGGGTGACTCGATGCGCTTTCGCGTCAGCCGGTGGAAGCTGGTCCGGGAGGTCGGCCCCGAGAGCATCCAATTCAAGGCCCCGCCGGTGTGCAGCGATCCGTAGCGCGGATGTTCCACTGCCGAGACCACATGTGGAAAGCGCCAGGTGCCGTGCCCTCGCGAAGCACCGGCATGTTTCCAACCCGCCATACGGACGCCGGCCCAGTCCGGCGGTCCTGGCGTCCCAGCTTCCAATCGGTGTGAGTCTTGGCGCCACGAGTTCGCGCGACGGTGGCGTATTGGCCCAGGAGCGTGGGGCATGCATCCACTTTTCCCCCGT
>JAUXGE010000233.1 GCA_030622435.1 Planctomycetota bacterium | reverse complement strand
TTCCAGGAGCTTGCCCAGGTTTCGGATGACCGCGTCCTTGCCACGTTCGAGAAGCTCTTGAGGATAGCGATGGCCGGGATGGAGACCCTCTTGGACGACCTCGTCGACCGTTTCCTGCCGCACGGCATCGGCCGACGTCAGGCACAGACCCTCGGCCGCCCTGCGAATCGACTCCAGGTCGCGTTTGCGGAACAGGATCGACGCGCATCCGCCGGGACTGATGACCATGTACGTGGAGTACTGATTCATGATCGTCCGGCTCGTCGGCGTAATTGCGATTGCTCCGCCGCTGGCACCGAGACTGATGATGTAGGCGAGGTTCGGCACTTTCAGGGACGTGGTCTTGTGGATCACGTCGTTGATAGCGAATGCCTGCCCCTCTTCCTCGGAGTACTCGGAAGGGTCGGCGCCGGGTGTATCGACGAAGACAACGACAGGCCAGCCACGCTTCTCCGCGATGTTCATCAGGTAGACGGCCTTGCGGTAGCTGTCGGCAAAGCCCATCCCCTGGTTCCATCGCTTGTATTCGGAACCGGGCAGCCTCAGAAGGTCCTCACGCCGAGAGGACGGTCCCGTCTGTTGGCCAATGATGATGACATCGACGGGGCGACCGTCGATGTCGATCTTCGCCTCCCCACCGACCATCAAATCATCGCCGCGCACGTCCGGGTTTCGGAAGAGCCGGACGTCGTAAAACATGTGGCGGACGTAATCGAGCGTTTTGGGGCGCAAAGGACTGCCGGAAAGAAGGAACGTGTCGTATGGGCTGAGGTTGGCGTAGACGTCGCGTTCACAGGCCTCGATCCGGGCGCACAAGGCTTCCCGTCCCGGGGCATTCGCGTCCAAGGACGCGAGCTGCTCGTCAAGCTCGCTGATCTCTGTTTCAAATGGCAGTATGTAGGCCACGGCTATCACTCGTTCGTGTGGGCGGCGTTTCGACTCGCGGCGAACGCAGAACCTGATCTTATCGGCCTCTGCGTGAGCCCTTGGAAAAGCACAGACGGATGCACATCACGGTACCGGCTTGGTCATCACTTGATGAACGTACCGGCGATACCAACGGGCACCATCACCGCCCAGCTCTTGCACATCCCAGTGTACCACAAACATGCCGGGTTCTGCCAGAGACCGCTGGGAGTAGCCTGCGGCTCAGGTGTGGCCTTCATTCATGGTATGTGCCGACGATTCGTGTCGTTCTGTAGCGACCTGTTTCCTCGCCGGCCGTCGTGTGCAATAGCATCTGCCCGGAAAAACGGCCTGCGAGGACGCAGGCCGCTACAAACTCCGAAATGGCGGGTCAAGGCATGACCCGAAAATCGATCGTGGCCTCGACGGTGCCGTTGTGCTCGAATACCGCGGTCCAGACGCCGGGGATCAGCTCCAGCTCCAACGAGGGCCAGGCGAACTGCCAGAAGCTGACTTCTCTCGGCTCCGTTACGATATCGAGGTCGTCCGTCAGTACTGGGAGCCCCAAAGGATCGAGAACGGAGTAGGTCAGCACGTCACCCGTCTCGGCGCCGATCAGCTCGACCCAACCTGCGATGATCTCCGTCGAAAACGAAATGAGCGGCGGAGGCGGGTCGAACACCGGGCAGGTGTCTACACTCTGGCACAGCGTGTCGGCGATGCCGATCCCGCTGACGAAAAACGCGTCGGGCATCTGAAACTCGACCTGCGCGGGCAGACTGTGCTGTTGTCCATCGAACACCACAAGCTGAAACGAGACCCGTTCGATCCCACCGCCAAGCCCCAAGGTGAACGTCGTGTCCGATGCGGTCGGATCGACAATGGCGGCCGGCGGACCGGAGACCTGCGCCCACAGGTAAGTCAATTCCCGCCCATCCGGCGAGAAGCTCGAACCGCCGAGGAGCACACCCGTCTCCAGGAAGTCTATGGCCGTTACATCAGGTCGATCGATCACGCTTACGGGGCGCGACGAGGGATCGACCGGCGGTGAGATCAGGATCGACAACGGTGTCACACCCTCGGCACTATCATCGCCGCTGATGACACCGAACCAGTACCGCCCGGTGAACTCGGCCGGGAAGCGAAACGGGATCGTGAACGTGTCGTCCTCTTCAACGTCGGTGAGATCGCAGAAAACGGTCTCGAACGTGCCGGAATCCACGAGTGCCGCGCAGACACGCCGCTTCCCGTCGAGCACACGCCCGGTCATGACGTAATCCGTCTCGTTATCATAGAACAAGGCCGGTGGACGCTCATCGGTCAACTCGATCTGATTGACCGCAAACGCGTCTGCCGGCAGGCTGGACGACACATAACCGCCAAGCGATGCATGGCTCGAGGCGTTCGCCGACGTGACGTAATCTCCCTCGAGCGGAATCCCATCGTCGCTTGTCACCTCGTAGAAACCGGTCGATACACTCGCGCCCTCAAGGTCGAAAACCTCATAGTGCAGATGCGGAGCCGTTGAATAACCCGTGTTCCCGGAATATGCGATGACCTGCCCGCGAACGACCCACTGGCCAGGTTCGACGACCACCCCATTGAAGTCGAGATGCGCGTAGAAACTCTCGAGACCGAGCCCGTGGTCGATTGTGACGAAGTTGGCCTGCGCGAAGATTTCGCTGGAACCAGGGTCCGCCGGGACGACCGTTTCCAGGATCTCCACTACCCGGCCGGCACCGACGGCCAGAACCGGTGTCCTCGTCACCATCGGGAAATCCCAGGCGAACAGCCCGATGTGGCTGTACTCGCCGTTGTTTCCCTGGCTAACCCTCCGTGATTGCCCTGCCGCCCAGGGAAGGAAGAAGCGTGGCGGACCGTCGCTGGAGATCGGCTGGAACTCGGCCGTGATGGTCACGTCCCGGTCCATCACGACGTTCGTCAACACGTCCTCGCTATCGACATCGCCACTCCAACGTACAAATCGGGACCCTTCGGCCGGTAGGGCGAGCACCGACACGCTCGTCCCGCTGGCATACCGCGTGATGCCGGGAGGCGGGACGGTCTCCCCAATCCCGCTCACGCCAATGACCAAAGCAAACTCGGTGGGAACGCCCGGCGTAACCGCAACGGCAACCGTGTCCGATGCAGTTCGGCCAGATTGGCCCGTCACAATCAGCGTGATCTCGTAGTCCCCCGGTTCGAAAGCGACCTCGGCCACCTCGCCAGTGGCGAGTTGATCTCCATCGACAAGCCACTCGTAGGTAACTGTCTCACCACGGGGTTCAACGGATGCGGTCCCGTCGAGCATGATCATGCCCGTACCCGTTTCATCCGCTGTTGCCGATGTGATCGTTCGACCGGCATCCGCCACCAAGGCATGGGGGTTTGCTAGGAACGGGAAGATCTCCGTGAGATCACCCATACATCCGCTCGTCACGAGCGACACGGAAACCAAGAGTGATAACGTGATCAGCCGCGTCGTGGATTTCGGCAGAGAAGAACCCGCAAAGCGGTGCTGCATGAGAACGAGACCCTTATTTCAACACGCCGCTTGACGCCATGCCCAGACCCGCCAAGTAAGACCATGGGGCACGCATGAATACGCCGGCCAAACGACAGCCATCCTGCTAGATGATACGAGCGCACCAATCGCCCACGAACCGGCGCCCATTACGCCGTTCATCATAGCCCTTTCTCGCTTCGGGAATGAAAGACCCACAATGGCGCCCGAAATCGACCTCCGCAACCTCTTCAGTTGCAAGGGTTTATGTTCAACAAATCCTTGGCAGACCTTAATTCCACCTCTCAGGGCAATCCCCAGGCCTCCGTTTCCAGCACTGCCATCAAGTGTGGAAGCAGGTCACTCCGATAATACCTTCGTTAATATCAGGTGATGTGAAAGCCCTTCAGCATGGAGGCGACCGGGCATGGACCTCAGCGCACGGATTGAAGTACGCGATGCCACGCAGCGTTGCAGACGCGGGCCTCGTGAGACGCCACGGCTGACCGCCCACTTTGATGGGAGTGGTGATCTCGGCAAAGACCTTCCGACAGGTCCCCTCGAGCTGACGATCGAGGCTACCGGCGAGGAGATGGAGCTTGCATCGTGGCTCGTCGACGAGTGGTGGACCGAGCTCATTCAGGTCCTGGCCGACTCCCAGGTCACCGTGCATGTCGCCCCGACACCGGGCGCCTTACTGAATCCGGTCGTCTTGTATCAGCTCGAGATGCTCCGCCGCGTCTCACCGAATTGGCGGCTTGTCGGACATGCATTCACAGACGACGTGGCCACTGACGCCGCAGTCTCGGATCTGGTGCGCAGCCCATACCATGAGGTACGGTTTGCCGATGATCCTCGCCCTGATGCGGGGCCGGTGGACCGCCGTTCATGGAAGCCTTCGATCGACAAGCTCTTCGGGCAAATCCGCCAGCAGCAAACCCGCTTGGGGAGGACGACGCCCATCCTCGTACGGCTTCCCTCTACGATAAGAGACACTACGTCATTACCATCGACTTCCACCGATAAGGAAGACCGCGCTATCACCCGCACTACCAAGGCCGGAGAAGCTGCAAAACCCGGGTAACCCATTGTCCTGCACCCTCTGACGTAAGGCACGCATACGTCAGGCCCTCCGACACGTAGCGACGTCATCACACCCGCGCCGACAGACATCCGCAATCCCCAGTGGCCGACTGCGCACGGGTTCTCTCTGCATGATGGGTACGTTCCATTGTGGGTGGCATGGACAAGCGGGAGGTGCAATTCACGCTCCGTGCCGATGCGCTCTCGGGCCGCAAAAGCCGGTTCAAAAGCTATGGAACGAAGCTTGTCCGTGTTGCCCCACTGCTGCCGCCGAACGCCCCGATCACGGGCAAGGACCGCCCCAAAGAACATTATTTAGCAATTGGAAACACCGGCAAAGGCGGCCCTTGCCCATGCCACCCTGCTCGGATTCGCCACCCGATTGGAGATGCGGCCCCGCCTGATCGGCCCCCAGCAGAAGGTCGCCGGTAGGCGTGGGGCACGTTAACATTGCGGTATGCCCCTGGTCGTACAGAAGTTCGGCGGAACGAGCCTGGTCACTGCTGAGCGGATTCACCGTGCCGCGCGGCGGGCGATCCGCGCGAAACTGGAGGGCAACCACGTCGTGCTCGTGGTCAGCGCGATGGGTGAGACGACCGACGAGTTGCTCAGCCTGGCCCTACAGGTCTGTTACGATCCACCGAAGCGCGAGCTCGACATGCTCCTGACGACGGGCGAGCAGGTCTCGATTGCGCTGATGGCCATGGCAATCGATGCGGCGGGGCATGAGGCAATCAGTCTGACGGCTGCCCAACTCGGGCTCGTGACGGACAGCACGCACACGCGAGCACGTATTCAACGGATCAGCCGGGACCGGATCGATCGTGAGCTGGCGGGGGGGAAGATCGTCATCGTGGCCGGTTTCCAGGGCATCGATGCCGGCGGGGAGATAACCACGATGGGGCGCGGTGCGTCGGACACGACGGCGACCGCTCTGTCGGCCGTGCTCGGAGCGGAGGTCGCCGAGATCTACACGGACGTGGACGGCGTTTACACTGCGGACCCGCGGCTCGTACCCCAAGCAACCAAGATCGACGAGATCAGCTACGATGTCATGTTGGAGATGGCCGCAACGGGTGCGAGCGTAATGCACTCGCGCGCCGTCGAGTTTGCGAAGAAGTTCAAGGTGCCCGTTCATGTGCGGAGTTCGTTGACGGATGCGAGTGGAACCATGGTAGTAACCGAACCTTCAGGTATGGAATCGGTGGCTGTTCGAGGCGTGACCCTGAAAGAGGACCTGGCCGTCGTTTCGCTGATCGGCATCCCTAACACGCCGGGGGTCGCCGCCGGGATCTTCTCGGAGCTGTCGCGGTGTCATGTTCTCGTGGACGACATCGTGCAGAACATTCACACCGGCGGAAAGCTGGCCAACATGGGCTTCTCGATCAACGCCACCGACACGGCTGAGGCACGGGCCGTCTGTGAGCGGCTTTCCGCGCAGCTCGGCATCGAGTCCGTCGGGATCGACGAGAGCGTGTCGAAGGTCTCCGCGGTGGGGGTAGGACTGCGCACACACGCCACGACGGCCGCCACGATGTTCGACGCGCTGGCGCGCGCCGAGATCAATATCGACAACATTTCGACCAGTGAGATCGTGATAAGCTGCATCGTACGCCGCACCGACGGCCCCAAGGCGCTTCGTTGCCTGCACAGCGCACTCGGTCTCGACAGGATCGTGGAAACGGAGGGATCGGCCTGATGCGACGGCGACCCCGGGAACGCACTCTTCCACCCTCGATCATTATGACACGTCGTTGGCACCGGATTGGCATCGGCACTCTTGTCGTCGTGCTGGTCGCGATCGGACTGGTCTGCACCCGCCCGGCTCGAGGACCCGCCGGCGGTGATGACCGGACACGCTACCACGACCGTTCGTTCCGCGTCGTCAACATAGTGGACGGAGACACTTTCGACATCGATGCGCCGGATGGTGACAAGGATATGACACGTATCCGACTTTGGGGTGTGGACACACCCGAGACTGCACGCGGCGGTGAACCCGCCATGCACTTCGCCGACGAGTCCAAATCCTTCGCCGCGCGTACGTTGACCGACAGGAACGTTCACGTCGTGCTTTCCACCCTGCGAACACGCGGCAAGTACGGACGGCTTCTCGCCTACGTGTTCATTGAGCGGGGCGGGCGCATGTTCAACGAAATGCTGCTCGAGGATGGATTCGCGTATGCCGACCTGCGGTTCAAGCATCACTACTTCGACCGGTTCCGAGATATCGAAAAACGCGCCCGACGAAGCGAAGTCGGCCTGTGGGCGGATGTGACGTTGGACAAAATGCCCCCGTGGAAGCAGCGATTCGAACGCAGATCGACCACTCGCGGCGATTGACGAACAGTCGCCCGGTCCCCACCGGATACATAGCGTCTCCTACGGCAGAAGCCACAGGAAGCCCCATCCACGACGATTTGCATCCCCCAAGGCATGAAGCCATGGGCCACCCAACCAGTCTTCGGCGAGTCAGACTTGGGTACTTCCGTCTAGATGCTCTCCGGCCGCGGCGGCCAGGTCGGCCATCACGGGATCACTGACGAGTCGGCCTCGGCGTGTCAGGGCAATGTGCGTGTCCGAGACGGTCAGAAGACCGAGCGTGGCCAGCCGATCGAGCGCATCGCCGAACAGGGCAACCGGATCGAATCCGGTCCGCTCACGGAAGGCTGCGATCGACAACCCCTCGATGAGCCGGAGCTGCATCATGATCATCTCGGTGACGAGCATCGGTGAATCTATGATTTCCGACTCGTCCTCGGCATGGCCTTGTGCGTCGATCAGACGGATGTACTCGTCGATGTCGGCCACGTTCTTGTAACGCCGACCGTCGATATACCCGGCCGCCGACGGCCCGACGCCGATGTACGGACCATTCCGCCAGTAGACCAGATTGTGCCGACACCGGCAGCCGGGTCTGGCGAAGTTGCTCGTCTCGTAGTGTTCGAAGCCCGCACCTGAGAGCGTGTCGATCGCGTGGAGATACATGTCGGCCTCGAGGTGCTCGCCGCAGGGCTCGACGACACCCCGGCGCACCAGTTCGGCGAGCGGCGTCCCCGGTTCGTACGTGAGGCCGTAGCAGGCAACATGGTCCGGATCAAGCTCGATTGTCCGTCGCAGGGAGGTGGACCAGGAATCGAGGGTCTGTCCGGGAATG
>JAUXGE010000322.1 GCA_030622435.1 Planctomycetota bacterium | reverse complement strand
CAAAGAGGGCGCCATAGAGCAGATATTGACGGTCGTTATCGTAGGATTCGTCGAAGTAAACGATCATCCAATCTCCTACACCGCTGCTTCTGCCATCGTCGGTGTGGCCTCGAGTATCTGCCCGAGCACGTCGTCCGTGCTGATCCCCTCAGCCTCACCCTCGAAGTTGAGCAGGACACGGTGTCGCATGGCCGGCAGGTAGATCTTCTGGACGTCGCTGAAGCTGGCATTAAACCGGCCGTCAAGCAGGGCACGCAGCTTGGCGCCGAGCGTTAACGCCTGTACCGCACGCGGGCTGGCGCCCCAACGTACGTACTTGTTCGTCGCTTCCACGGCATACGGCCCTTCCGGATGCGAGGCCATGGACAGGCGGATCGCGTAGTCCTGCACGTGTGGGGCTATGACGATGCGGCGCACGAGGTTCTGGGTGCCCACAATCTCCTGGCCGGTCATGGTCTTCTTGATTTCCGCGCGGTAGTTGGTCGTCGTGCGGTCCATGATGGTCTTGAGTTCTTCCCGGTTCGAGTAGTTGACGACGAGCTTGAACAGGAACCGGTCGAGCTGTGCCTCCGGCAACGGATAGGTTCCTTCCTGCTCGATCGGGTTCTGAGTAGCCATTACGAAGAACGGCTCTTCGAGCTGGTGGCGGGTGCCGCCGATGGTGACCGTGTGTTCCTGCATGGCCTCGAGGAGCGCCGACTGCGTCTTGGGTGTGGCGCGGTTGATTTCGTCGGCCAGGACGATCTGGGCGAACAGCGGTCCGTGCTGGAACTCGAAGGATCGCTTCCCCGACGCGGGATCTTCCGAGATGATCGTCGTTCCGATGATGTCCGCCGGCATCAGGTCCGGAGTGAACTGGATGCGGGAGAACTTCAGGTCCACCGCCTCGGCGAGCGTGCGGACGAGGTATGTCTTGCCCAGACCGGGCACACCCTCGAGCAGCACATGCCCACCGACAAGAAGGGCGGTCAGGACCCCCTCGACGATCTCGTCATGACCGACGATGGCCTTGCCGATCTCGTCTCGGAGGGATTGAAACTTGTGGCGAAACTCCTCTGTCGCCTTCTCAACAGCCGGATCAACCTTTGAAGCCATCGAAAGCTCCTATCGTTTGTAGAGCACTCTTCACTCTCGAGTTTCGCCAATATCCGTAGGTATTGGCGTTCTCATCGATTCCAAACACCGGCCGACACGGGGGTCGGCCGCTACACGCAACCATGCTACCTTTTCGCCGTTTCCTTCTCCGCTTCCTCACGGTCGCGGTTCTGATTTCGTTGTTTCCTGCTCCGCTTCCTAACGGTCGCGGTTCTGATTTTGACGTTTCGACGTTTTGACATTTCGACGTTTACTCCTTGTCTCGCTTGGCGCGCCGTTTGGCTCGAAGCAGTCGCGAGGTTGTCTCTTCGGCTTCTTCGCCCTCTTTCGCTCCGGCGGGTGGGCGTGCCGGCTTCGGGGGTTTCTGCTCGGCCTTGGCGCCGCCGATCGCCTCTTGCAGGCCGCCTGCGAGTTTCTTGCCCCGATCGTCTCCCACATCGTACCTTCTTGCCGCCGTGGACCGCGGTAGAGCCGCGGTATCACGCGAAGCCTGCGAGCCATCCTCACTGCCGCCTTCGAGGCCGTCGCGTACACGATCCCGCGTGCGTTTGAGCTTCTCGAGGGAGACGGCACTGCGATCGCCCGCTTGCCCGAGCGCGGTGATCGTGTGGGTCATTAAATCGAACAAGGGTCCGATGTATCGGAATCGAATGATCCAACCTATCAGCTCGGCCAGAAGAAACACTCCGAGAATGCCCCACCACGGGCCGTACTTCATGTTCAAACCGAACAGAAGAATGACGATGATCACGACCTCGATGACGACGGAGAGCGCCAGCCAACTCGCCAGACGCCTCACCGCCACGTCGAGCAGGAATATCGGCAACAGCAGCCACGCCACCACCCACTCCCAGGCCGGGCGCTTCGCCTCGGTCGGAGGCAAATCGTGGCTGAAGATGCCTGCGTCTTCCGGTTCGCCGTCGAGCCACCTGCCGCCCGTCGTCTCCGCCACCTGCCGCAGGAGGCCTTCGTTCGGTTCCAGGTCCCGATACTCAGGCGAGAACGGCATGGAAAATCCCGTCCGAACCGTACCGAGAGGTTTCCCGTCGGCGTCGTGGACACGAACATTCGCAAGGTACTGTCCGGATTGCGTGATGGGGATTTCGGCTTCGTAATGGCCTGGTCCCGTCTGCGTGAAATGTATGGGGTGTGGTTGTCTGTCGGGACCGATCACGTTCGAGCTGAGCTGGAGAAGGTTGAGGTAGCTCGCGTCCTTGTCCAGGGCGTCGATAATGATCCGACCGCGGTCGCCCTCGATTTTCGTGTACGTATCGAAGTTGGCGGGCGTATCCTGGCGCATGGTCCAGCGGACGATCTGGGCCCACAGTTTGGCGAACTTCGGCCACTGCACCCACGCATCCCCCCACACCGGCCAATAGCCGCTGGTAAACGCCACCGTCTTGCCGAGTTCGTACTGCCAGTGTGCAAGAACGGGGTCCTCTCCGTCATCCGTCGGGCGAATGATCGGGATGAGGACGTTAGGGCTGGGTTTCGGTGAGGTAAGAACCATGCCGCCGAGCGGTGGCAGCGACTCGGTCGGATCCACACCGGCCAGCAGCTCACTTTGTGCGTGAAGGATCTGCGGCGGGAACGGCTCGTCGACAATCAGGGGTCGCCGGACCACTTTCGATTCCTTGGCGAAGATCTGCGGGAGCTGTCGTGGATTGCGCGCCTGATAGAACTTACCACCCGTCGCGTTGGCTATCCTCTGCATCGACCCGGCCATGACGTGCCCACCCCAGCCGATGGCAATTGTGCTGACAGTGATCTTCGCGGCCTTGTACCGGGCGAGCAGACGCTGGGATGGTGGTGAGGCATCGCCGTCGCTCAGGATGATTACGTGTTTCTGGGCGGCGTCGCTTCCTCGACCCGACGTCAGCTCCTTGTATGCCATGTTCATGGTGGATGCGAAGTCCGGCATATCACCGATCTGCATCCGGTCGATCCTGGCTTTGACGGCCGCCTTGTTCGTGTTCTCCTGGAGGGGGACTTCCCAACTCTCACCGCCGGGCGAATAGCTGTACGCAAGGACGCCGATGTAGTCCCTCGAGCTGATCGTATCGACGCTCTTTTTCGCCATCTCCTTCCCCCAGTAGTTGCCCCGGGGAATTTCACAACTGTGCATGATCAGCACGAGCGCGCCGCGCGGGATCACGCGTTTGTGCTTGATCTCGAAAGAGACGGGCATCACCTCTTCGACGGGACTTCCGATCCAACCACCGGCACCGAAGCCCTCGTTCCCGCCGAGCATGATGAGCCCGCTGCCCATGTCCTTCACATACGTGGCAAGCGCTTGTTGCTGCTCGTCGGTGAAGGTGGCGGCGGGGATGTTCGCGAGGATGATCGTCGAGTAGTTCATCATCTGAAGAAGGCCGAACTCACCGAGTTCGGCAGCCGTCTTCATCGTGACGTTCACGTTCTCGCTGTTCAAAGCATCAACAAGCGGCAGATCGTGCTGGGCGTCGGCACTGATGAGCAGGGCGCTGCTCTTACCCGAGACGAAGGTGAACGTGCTCGCCGTGTTGTTAAGTGCGACGGCGTCCATCGAGTCGTCATCCGGTCGGAACACGGCCTCGAACGTGTACGATCCGGGGCTTTCCACCGGCAACTTGGCCATGAAAGTGTTGTTGCCGGGTCTGAGAGTAACGCGAGCGTGCCCCGCCGCCATATCGACAAGGTCACCGTTTTTATAGATGGCGATCGTTCCGGATACGGGTTCGTCCGTGTGCACGATCATCCGGATGGGCAGTTGCTCACCCGGCTCCGCGTACGTCGGCGCGATCATCCGCTCGAAACAAATCTCGTTGGAATGCTCGTACCAAAGTGGCTTGACATCCACGGGAATTCCATCCGCCCGGGCGCGGCGTGCCTCAGCCAGGAGGTCTCCCATGTTGTCGTTGCCATCCGACATCAGCACGATCCTCTTGGCGGTGTCGTGCGGGAACATGGCCATGGCCAATCTCATTGCAGACGCGACGTTCGTCCGATCTGTTCCGGGCATGACGGGCAACCGACCCGGCGGCAGGAAGTACCCTCCCTTCATGGGTAGCTGTTCGAGGTGGGCGTCTCGGGCGAAGTCGATCACACCGACGCGGTCATCGACCGGAATATCCGCCGCGGCGCGGCGGATGAAGTCGTCCTGTTCCTCCTGCATCGACTGCACGCTGTGGGACCGATCCATCAGGAAGATGACCGTCAGATCGTCGTTGCGTCGCACACGCTCGACGCGCGCCAGGCAGCAGGCGATCAGGATCACGAGCAGACTGCGGACGACCAGGGAGCTGACGCGGCGCACCGGGTCGAGCCCGGCGAGACTTCGCAACGACGCGACGACGAGCATCGGAACGAGCAGGCAGAGCCAGAGCCACGCCGGCTGCGAGAAGTCGAAGGGTAGTGCGATCGCCGTGAGCATCATGGTTGAACAATCTGAACGCGACTGTTGAGCGAATCCACGATATACACGTTTCCACCCGGGCCGTAAGCGGCACCCCACGGCGCAAACAGTTCGCCTGGTTGGCGCCCGCTCTTTCCCCAGACGCGCACCGGCCGGCCGTCCTTGCCGAACCACTGCAACCGGTGACCTTCGTATTCGCAGACCATGACGGTCCCGTCCGGTGCCGCATCAATGTCATAAGGATACCGGAGTTCACCCGGCGCATCACCGAACCGGCCGAAGGTCGTCAACACCTCTCCTTCCAGGGAGAGCCGGACAATCCTATGGTTGCAGGAGTCGGCGATCCAGAGCGTCTGCTCCTCGTCGATGTCGATGCCGGCGGGGCGCCTCAGACGCTTCCCCTCGATTGGCGAGTCCGCCATTGCGGTTACGAACTCGAACTCCGGCGACCACTTCGTGATCCGGTCGTTGCCCTGATACTCGCTGACGTAGATGAACCCGCCCGCGTCGATCGCTACGTCCGTCGGCAGCAGGAACTCCCCGTCTCCGGTGCCCTCATGGCCGAAGGAGCCGAGGGTGGTTCCGTCACGATCGAAGATCATCACGCGGTGGTAGTGTGTGTCGGCGACGAAAATCCGCCCGTCCGGGTGGACGGTCAAACCGACGGGCTTGCCCTGCGCGGTCTCCGGCATGCGCCAACCGAACTCGAACACTCCACCTTCGGAGAACCGCTGGATGCGCCCGCTCTTGTCCGCGATGAACACGGCCCCGTCCGGCTCGGTCGTGATGGCGCGAGGGTAACTGAAAGAACCGGGTCCCAACCCGACACCGCCGAAGATTCCGATGACACCGTT
>JAUXGE010000201.1 GCA_030622435.1 Planctomycetota bacterium | reverse complement strand
TGAGGCATACGGCGCGCTCGCAGGCACGCCATACGATCATCAGGCCGAGCGACTGGTCGTCGTCGCACGAAAGCCTCGTGCGAGCCTGGCCTCTCCTGACCGGTCGAAATGTACAAAGCCCGGGGATTGACCGATTCCCTCGGCCACGCCCCGGTGCCCTTCAGGCGTCCAACGCAGATCGTTGGTGAAATTTGTCTGTGTCCCGGTCCGGGCGGCCCTCGACAGTGCAGGCGTCAGGCTGACAAACGAGATGGACTCGCGCCGGCATAGACCTGAACCTGTCCTCGCCGATATTGGCCCGGCTTGTCATTCGGCGAGGCGTCGGGATAATGAAGTGGTTGCCAGGGACCTGGAGGTCGATGCATCGACCCACCGATGTCAGACGGTAAGCATTAATGGATGAGTTGCACAATCTTCACCGCCCGGAGGATCTTCGCCAGGCCTTCCGCAAGTACCTGAAAAGGCACGGCATCAAACACACGGTCGCCCGACGTAAGATCCTCGATGCCGTGTTGGAGCTACACGGGCACTTCGAAGCTGAACAGGCACTCAACCTCCTTCACGAACACGGGCACAATGTGGGCAAGGCTACGGTATATCGCACTCTTCCGCTTCTCGTCGATTGCGGGATTCTCAAACAGGTTCGCTTCGAAGTGAAGCAGGCTCACTATGAGCACGCTTTCGGCGAGGGACCGCACGATCACATGATCTGCCGCCGTTGCGGACGGATCACCGAGTTCGCTTCAGAGGACGTGCTTGAACTGTGCGCTCGCATAGCCAGGCGTCATCACTTTCATGTGACCGGTCACCGGTTTCAGTTTTTCGGACTTTGTTGGGAATGCTCGATCCGCTGTCCCGTTGCCGCCCTGCCGCTCCCCAGCGAGACCGAGGCATCTCACCGGCACACACGCGAATGACCCGAGACGTTTCAGAGTCCGATTCCTCCAGTTGGACAGAATCCGCGGACGCTACTATGGTGCCTCCCATGGTGCAGGCGTCTTCGGGCTCGGGAAGCAGAACCGCCGTCTTTCAGCGGATCGGCTACGGGATTCTGGCGCTTGCCGTTCTCCTCACCATCTTCCAACTTGACGTCCTGATAGCTGAAACCGCTGCACAGAGGGAAGGACCGTGGAGCGAGCTGCTTCGCCGAGGCAGCGTGGTTCCGTTGTTCTTCGTCCTGGTCTTCTTCTGCGCTACCATCGAACTGGGCCGTCTTCTGCACGGCCAGGCGGTACGCCCTCATCTCAAGTTCGCCCAGGCCATGATCGCCGTTCTGCTCCTGACGCCCTGGCTTTCCGCCGCCGGCTGGCTGGGCTCGGAACCGCCGCAGCTCGAGGGCTTTTACTGGGAGATCATTGCATTAGCTGCAACGGTCATCGGAGGCGGGCTCCTTGCCATCGCACGCCGGAATCCGGACGGCGCGCTGCGTGACCTGGGTGCCACTTTCCTCATAGTGTTCTATCTGGGCTTCCTCGGGTCGTTCGGTGTGCAATTGCGATGTGGGCGGGACATCCCGGATCAGGAGGGAGCATGGCTCTTGCTGGTCGTGATACTCCTGATCAAGGTTTCTGACATCGGAGCGTATTTCGTGGGTTCAGCGTTTGGCCGCCACAAACTAATGCCCACCATCAGCCCCGCGAAGTCCATCGAGGGCGCGATTGGTGGCCTGGCGGCCAGCGCGGCAACGGCCATGTTGATCGCCAATGCGAGTTCGCCGCTTTCTTTTGCCTTGATCCATCACCCGGAAGGCCTCTCACCGTTGGTCCGAGCGGCGATTTTCGGACTCGCCATGTCCGCAACAGGACAAATGGGTGATTTGCTAGAGTCGTGCTTCAAACGTGACGCTGACGCTAAAGATTCGGGTAAGGTAATTCCTCGCTTCGGGGGTATACTTGATTTGATCGATAGTCCGGTGTTGGCCATGCCGGTCGGATGGTTCCTGCTGACGCAGGTATGGGGCATCGTGTAGGACGACGACCCCACCGAAGGCGTGCGACGTTATCGTCAATCGCATCCGGATTCGCCGACGGGCGTGACGGTTGAGCTGATACGCTTGGAAATTGCCGTTCCAATTGAGGATCCCACTCGGCGGGGAAGCCTTTACGGGCCGACGGATCGGAATCTCCGCCTGATCCGGGCCGCGTTCGACATACGTGTCTCTGCCCGCGATAACACAATCCGGATCAGCGGCACGTCCGAGAACGTCCAACGCGCCGCCAAGGTCATCGAGAGCCTCCAGCGTTCTCTGCGGTTTCGACCGGAACTGGATGAGAGCCAGGTCGAGGATGCCATTCTCGAAGCTTCCCGAGATAGTGCCGCCATGGGTGAGCGCCCGATCGACGTATTCCTTCCCTCTACTTCCATCACACCCAGAGGTGACGGGCAACGTGAGTATATCCAGGGAATGCGGGAACAGGACTTGACGTTCTGTCTGGGTCCGGCTGGGACGGGTAAGACATATCTGGCGGTGGCGGTGTCCATTTCCCTGCTGAAGCAGCAGAAGATCAAACGCGTCGTGCTCGTGCGTCCGGCGGTAGAGGCGGGCGAAAAGCTCGGGTACCTGCCCGGGGATCTTCAGGCAAAGGTCAATCCTTATCTCCGCCCGTTGTTCGACGCCATGCACGACATGATGACGTTCGATCAACTCAAACGCTTCATGCAAAACGACATCATCGAGGTGGTACCGCTTGCCTTTATGCGCGGGCGGACACTCAACAATGCGGCGATCATTCTGGATGAGGCTCAAAACGCAACGGTGCCCCAGATGCTGATGTTTCTGACACGACTGGGGAATCACGCCAAAATGATCGTGACCGGTGACGACAGCCAGAGTGACCTGTCTCGAGGTGAGGCCAGCGGTTTCATTGACGCCGTCCGTAAACTGGAAGGCACGCCGGGCATCTCGGTTGTACGCCTGACGCAACACGACATTGTGAGGCATCCGCTGGTCCAGCGAATCGTCGAAGCTTACGGGCGCCCTGTTCCGGGCATCTGAAGGATGAACATGCTTGACGTGTGGCAAGATCATGGTCAACTGCGCAGAGAGAGATTCGGGATCGCACCTGGAAAAACGGCGAGGAAGTCAGCCGGCAGTCCGCGACGGCTGGCGACACGCCTAAAGACAATCGCAACGGTCGGCAATGCTCACTTGCGGGTGGATACCGCAGGCGAAAGCGACTGATGCGGAGCCGGGCTCAATGGCAAGCTGGATGACACAAGGCAAAGTCAGGCGTAAGCAGGTGCGTGAGAAACGCGCTCAGCAATCCGCCGCATGGCGCACGCGCGCCTTGTCCCTGCTCGGCTCGTGGCCCGTCCTTGCCGGTCTCCTCTTCGTTTTCGGTGCGTCAGCAATCGCGCTGGTTGGCGAGGCAACGCTCAACTACTCGGTAGGCCAGAGGATAGACCAGCCTATCTACGCACGTGTGGATTTCCAGGTACCTGACGAAGAGCAGACGACAGCGGATCGGAATGCGGCGCGAGCGCTGACCCCGAGTTATTTCACCATGATGCCATCCGCTCTGACGTTCGACCGAATCCGTGCAGACGTGATGCGGGTGTACCAGGCCGCCATCGATGCGGACAACCCCGAGGCGTACGAGGCAACACTCGGCGAACTCGGCTGGCCGGCCGTGCCGCGCGCTTACCGGCGTCTTCGCGACCTGGGAGACGAGGCGGGGCGTGCACGGCTTCAATCCTGGGTAGATGCGCTGCCTCTCGAGAAGGAATACGTAGTCCGCAACCTTCTCCGGGAGGACCGGCTCCCGGTGAGCACAACCGACTTCATCCGCCTCGAAATCACCCATGCTGACCGTGAACCGGAAATCATCGACATCCGGCATGCCGATCTGATTCCACACGGTAACCAGAGGGCGCTGCGAGGAAGCGCAGCGTCCGTCGCAAGGAAGTTCCGCCTTCCCGAGTTGACATCCACGGTCGAGGCCATCGTGGTGGCCGTCTTCGCTGAGCAGCCGACGATCGTGTACAACCGTGAACGAACGGTTGCCGAGATGCGGACCGCCGGGGATGCGACATCAGACGCGCTGGCCACTTACGAGGCGGAAAAGCCCTTCATCAATCCAGGCGAACTGGGTCCAAAGGAGTACAAACTGCTACTGGCCGAATATGACGCTTACCGAGCGTTTCTCTCACAAGACATACCCGAAGCACTCAAGGCACGCCGTGATCGATTGCTGCGGCGCGTGGGGTTGGTTGCGTTGGTGGTATTGGTCTCGGTCGGCCTGCTCGCCTACACGAGGATGCACCAGCCTCGCGTGCTCGAGGTGAGCTCGCGGACGCTGGCATTCATAGTCTTGATGCTCGGCACTCTGCTGGCTGCGCGCGTGCTCGACATGAATTGGCCACAGCGTCCGGAGCTGTTACTTCTGCCCTGCCTGCTCGCGGCAATCGTCCTTGCCATCGTGCATCCACGGCGTTTCGCCATGGGTGCAATGTGTATAGCCGCGGTACTGGTCGCGGTTGTGGTTGACGGTAACCTGCTTTTCCTGCTGACTCTCCTCACGGGTGTGGTGGTGGCCGTCTTTCAGCTCCATGAAATCCGCACTCGAACGAAGCTCCCCGTTTCGGGCATGATCACGGCACTGGCCGTCATGGTAGCATCCGGCGGAGGCGGACTGGCAGAGGGGCACTCGTCCTGGTTCATCCTGGAACACGCCTCGTGGGCGGGTGTGTGTGCTGTCGCTGCGTTTTTTCTTGCCTCGGGCTTGTTGCCCGCCATCGAGCGATTGTTCCGGGCCGCAACATCACTTACGCTTCTGGAATGGCGTGATCCAACACGGAAACTGCTGCAAATCCTCGCCCGCGAGGCGCCTGGGACCTACAATCACAGCCTCGTGTTGGGAACCCTGGCGGCCGCGGCGTGCGAACGAATCGGCGCCAACGGGCTCCTCGCGCAGGTGGGGGCTCTCTACCACGACGTCGGGAAGACTCACAAGTCCGAGTACTTCGCCGAGAACCAGGAGGGGCGGATCAACCGGCATGAGAATCTCGCACCTACAATGAGCCTGCTTATCATTCTGGGGCACGTCAAGGATGGCGTCGAAATGGCCCGGGAGTACAAGCTGCCGCGCGTCCTACATCAGTTCATCGCGGAGCACCACGGCACGACCGTGATCCGCTACTTCCATCACATGGCCAGCGAGAAGCAGCCTCAGATCGCACGCGGCAAACACGACCGGGAAGTACCCGAGGCCGAGTTCCGGTACAGCGGACCCAAGCCGCATTCGCGCGAATCGGCCGTTCTGATGCTGTGTGACGGTGTGGAAGGCGCCGTCCGGGCCCTACACGAACCGACGCCGAGTCGAATCGAGACCGTGGTTCACCAGATAATCTCGGACCGCCTCAACGACGGCCAATTCGACGACTGTCATATTACGTTGAAGGAGATCAGCCAGGTCGAGGATTCGCTGGTCAAGAGCCTCTGCAGCATTTACCATGGTCGCGTCGCGTACCCGAAAACGCAGAAATCGGCATCCGAGGAACAAGCCTCGCGCCGAAGTGTAAGCGTCTGATACAGGAGGTTCCGGAGTCTCGAACAACGAACAGACTGATGCGGCCGCCTCTTTTCCTACGTCCGCAACCTGTTCGGCGTTCGCTGCTGTAAATCGAATGGACGACGACCCCGCCTATGACATCGCGGTGGCCCGTGTCAGTGGAGATGCTCAGGACTGCGAGGCTCCGCTTCGTGAGGCCATCGAATGCACGCTGCATCGGCATGGTGCGACGGCGGCCCGGATCGGTGTGGCCGTGGTTGATGATGCGCAGATAGCCCACCTCAATTCACAACACCTCGACCATGAAGGCCCTACCGATGTGATCGCATTCGATCTGCGCGATGAGCCGACCATGGATGCCTCAGACGACTCCCAGGACCGGAACCGCGCTTCCGAACCTCCGACCCACTCTATAGAGGGAGAGATTGTCGTGTCGATTGACACGGCCCGGCGCGAATCGCAGGCTCGCGGTCATCCGGTTGAAGCGGAGTTGGCACTGTACGCCGTGCACGGGGTGTTACATTTGTTGGGTTATGACGACCAACAGGAGCAAGAAGCCGTCCGTATGCATGAGGTGGAAGACCAGATCCTCTCGGAGGTAGGATGGGGGCCTGTGTTCAGGGCAAAGCGGAGATGAGGATTGCACTACTCCAGATCCGGCTGAATCACAAGAGCCGGGCGTCGAACTTGCAGACTCTGAAGCGGGCGATAGATGCCGCGGCGAGCATAACGGACGCTCCTGACTTGATCGTGCTACCGGGAGCCTGTGACAACGGCGGCTCCGCTTCGTCACGCGGATGCAGCCGGTCCGCACTCGAAGGGGTTCGTGAAGGCCTGGCGTGGCTGGCACGCGAATGGGGTGTGTACATCGCCGCCGGTCTGCACGCGGAGCACGAAGGCGTATGGGAGCCATGCGCCGTCCTGCTGGACCCTGATGGAGATGTAGTGGCAGCGAGTGGGGGTCAAAAGGATAATGCACCGAAGGATCTGCAGATTGGCGCCCCTGCCGGGTTCTGGGGCTGCCCCACGGGCAACCTGGCCGTTTTTGAGCCGACGTCGCCCGGACTACCCGCCCAACGCATCGAGGTCGCTGAGCGGACTGACGTGTTCGCCGTTCCGGTGGCGGGCATCCTGACAGCACGGCAGCGGCGTGCTGTCGAGGCAAACCTCTCCGATCTGTGTTCCGAATCGGCGCCGAGCCGAAACGCTTACTGGGCCGTCGTAACCGAGGCCGGGAAGCCCGTGGTCACGCAACCGAACGGGGAACGATATACCTTCTTGCAGTCGCCCAGCGGTGAAATCGTTGCAGAGGCCTGCAGCTCCGAGGAGACGATCGTTCGCGCGGATGTGGCTGTATCAGCAGTCTGAGTGTCGGCCATCTTCGAAGGTGACCGTGTTGATTGAAGGATGGGAATACCGGTGTGTTGTACGTGACGATCAAGCAGACTGATCGTCTCGCTCGGAGTATCCTTACTGTCTGCACCGAGTGAATGTCGTGGGCGATTGGATCGTCTGGGTCGGAGTGTTGGTGCTGGGGTCACTGACCTTCTTTGCCACATTGAATCTGGCTTTGCGGTTGCCTTCGCGCGTTCGGATCGCGGAGCAATTCGAGCGGACTGGGCATGCCGACGCCCTGGAGGGATTTGTCGTACTCCGGGCGCGGTATATGCTCGCAACCGCTGTGCTCCGTTCCGTCTCTACACTCCTACTACTCCTGCTCGCTCTTGCCAAGGCCGGGCATGCCGATCCGACCACGCCGACACACAGCACGGTCATCGCATGCATAATTGTCCTGGGCCTTGTACTCGTGTTCGGGGTGGCCATTCCTAATGCCTGGTCCAAGTATGCCGGGGAGTGGCTCATCGTGCGGGTTTTGCCGCTGCTGGCGGTGGTCCGCGTGCTATGCCTGCCGATAACCTTTTTCCTCGAGTTCTTCGATCCACTGGTGCGCCGTCTGGCAGGAGTGCCTGTCCGCGACGCTCAATCCTATGCCGACGAGTGGGAGCAGGAGATTCTCAACACGGTCAGTGAGGGAGAAAGGCTCGGTGCCGTCGATGAGGAAGAGAAGGAGATGATCGAGTCGGTCATCGAAATGAGCGACACGAGGGTCGAGGAGATCATGACTCCCCGAACAGAGATGATTGCCATTCCCAGCGATGCCGACCTCGACGGAGTCCTGGATGCCATTCGAGCCAAGGGACACTCCCGCATCCCCGTCTACGACGGAACTATCGACACGATCCTGGGAACCCTCTACGCAAAGGATTTGCTTCAGCGCGAAGAGAAAGCGCCCTTCTCCCTCACGGCCCTCATGCGCAAGGCCCTGTTCATTCCTGAGTCCAAACCCGTACGGGAGCTGTTGCGTGAGTTCCAGACACAGAAGGTGCACATGGCGATAGTCCTCGACGAATACGGTGGCACCGCCGGTCTCGTCACCATCGAAGACATTCTCGAGGAGCTCGTGGGCGAGATCGCCGATGAGTACGACCCCGCACAACCCGCCGAACTCCAACGAATCGACGAAAGGACCATCGAGGTCGACGCTCGCATGCGCATCGACGACTTGAACGATCAACTCGACATCGAGCTTCCCGAGGACGAGGACTTCGAAACTATCGGCGGCTTCGTGTTCAGTCGCATGGGCAAGATCCCCAAGGTCGGCGAGCAATGTGAACACGGCAACATCGGAATCCACGTGATCGGCGCTGAACCTCGACGCGTCACACGTCTCCGGCTCGACATCACACCCGAAGCCGAGGGCGACAACAAAAATCATGACCACTGACAACACGCCGAAATAACAGATAACACCAATCCTAGACTGTAGGGTCCGCTATTGCGGACCATCGCAGGTAGCCGCAGCTGTAGAAGTCAGAAAAGGTGTCAGGTTGAATTCTTTGGGCGGTTGCGACTGGACATCACCGTTCCGCGACACGGGAAGGCTTGTTGGAGAGTTCAAAAATCATCCTGACGACTTTTTCGGACAAAAAGTCGATATCGACCCAAGGTCGGCCGCGTGGGCACGAATCACCCGGGTACAGACGAGTTTTGGTACAGGATCACATATCCAAGCATTGCCGACTATATGACCGTCCGCGACGCCTCTATACGACCGCACGCAACTCGGCTATACGACCGTGTGCGACTCGGCGCCGCGCGGGAATACGCCCAAGGCGTTTCAGCCTCCAGCCCAGGGTTGCCGCGGAGCGGCTACCCTGGGATCACGGTCGACAGATAAGA
>JAUXGE010000052.1 GCA_030622435.1 Planctomycetota bacterium | reverse complement strand
GGCCCCTAGCACGTTACCCATCAAGACATCGTCGATCTCCTTGCCGTCCACACCTGCCCTCTCGAGGGCGGCCGCAATGACCGTACTGCCCAGCTTGGCCGCGGTCAGGCTGGAGAGCCCGCCGCCGAAAGAGCCGATCGGTGTCCGAGCCATACCCGCTACATACACGTTCTTAAGCATGTCCTACTCCTCGTTTGATGTTTCACACCTTGAGGCTTGTTTTTAGCCAAAAACCGGCATGTCGGCAAGAGGTCGGAACCGCGCGCCGGATCGGAATAGGAGAACCGAACCTCGTCGGGCGTGATTCAGAATGTTCTCCGTGCCATGACATCTGTTCGAGGTTTGCCTAGAATGGGCGTACCGGTGCGGTTAGGTGCCCCAAACCCTGATTTCGGAGCCTGCGAATGATACGGAGACGACCGGCCTTTACGCTGCTGGAGCTACTGACAGTCATCGCAATCCTCACGCTTCTCATCGGGATCCTGCTCCCGGCGTTGTCGCGCGCGCGATCTCACGCCAAGGCCCACGCGTGCCTGTCGAATCTGAAGGGCATCGGCAGCGCCTTTGAGATCTACCTGAACGAGAACGAGGACGTTTTTCCTCCGGTCAGATTGGATAAGGTCACGCCGACGGCGGAGACTCATTTCGTGAACGAATACGGTCGGCGCATGCCGCGCTGGCAGTGGTTCCTCGAGACCGACTTAGGCCCGGTGATCGACCCGCTATTTTTCCGGCGCACCGGCGGTGAGTTCGGTGACGAGGGACTTCGTTCGGGGGGAAAAGAGGGTCTCACGATGTCCGTTGATCTGTTCCGGTGTCCCACCCTGATGGAGGATGACTTCACGCTGGACGTGCGCGACGGAGCTTATGGCTACAACTATCAGTACCTCGGCAACACGCGCCGTGACCGTAACGAGAGCCGATGGGACAACTTCCCGGTCCGGCGTCATCGAATTCGCACACCCGGAGCGACAGTCCTGGCGGCCGACAGCCGCGGCGCCGGTGTTCGCCACGGGAAGCACTCGTTCACGCTGGATCCGCCGCGGCTCGCCATCGAGGAGAACGCGATGCGCTTCGGACCGGTTGTCGGGGACGACGACCCTCCTTTCGATGGTGATTATCTACCGGTCAGCATGGACGCAGAAACTGCCAGCGCCGTGACTTATTCCCCAGTGGAAGCTCGACACAAGAATCTGGCCAACGTTCTCTTCGTCGATTCACATGCCGAGGCAATGTCGCTGAAGGATCTGGGCTACGAACTCAGCGGTGGCGATGGACCCGGCAGAGTGCCGCGTGGAACTCCTCTTCCCATTCACGACCCGGAAGAAGGAACGTACACGGCCAGCAACCATCTCTGGAACGGCCAGAACACGGATCGCATCGCCGCTGAACACAAACCGAGCACCCCCGATCCCGAGCCGTAGCCAGACGCGTAACTGGGTTTATTCCGTTTCGCCTTTCCACCCCTCCGAACTTGCGCCATGCCGAGCACACTTAGGCATCGGCGCTTGCAGTTGATGGTGATTTCGCCAAGAACGGGGTCTCGACGGGAGAATCAACTGCGGCCCGATCCCGATCCGCTGGGGTGCAGATTCTTCTTGACACCTGTGGTGCGCAGACCACTGGTGCCCCATACGCCTGGCCGACGGAACCGTAGCGCAGGCTTCCGGCCAGCAAACACTGTGCTGCCGACACACTGGTATCACCTTCCGCCAGTGCCAACCGCCCGTAGCTTCGGCCAGGTAGATGTTCTCTGTGTCCGCAAGGCCTTTTTTCGATTTTTCCGTAACAGCCTCCTCGATACATTTCACAGCTACTTTCGGGCAGTGCCTGCTCTCGTACCCTCACGACGGCACCGGCATGACCCGTGGAAGACGCAGGCCCCGCGTTCACGTACAATGGTCTGGGGAACCGGGCCGGTCCCCCGGACATAGTGGATAGTCAACATTTCAGGAGAGTAGTTATGGAAATTCTGGCTCAGCTTTGGCTTCCGATTCTGGTCTCGACGGTGGTCGTGTTCTTTGCGAGCTTCCTGGCGTGGATGGTGATCCCGCACCACAAGAAGGACATCAAGGTCCTGCCCGACGAGAAGGCGCTCACGGGCCACCTGGGCACGCTGAATCTCGCGCCGGGCATGTACATGTGGCCTCATTGCGCCACCAACGAAGAGATGAATTCGGAGGAGTTCAAGGCGCGCATGGAGAGCGGACCGTGGGGCAGCCTGAACGTCATCGGGACCAAGCCGAGCTTCGTCCGCAACCTCGTCCTGGTCTTCCTGTTCTACATCGTGGTCAGCATCTTCGTGGGGTACATTACGTCGCTGGCCAGACCGGCCGGGGCACCGTGGATCGCCGTCTTCCGCGTGGCCGGTGCCGTGGGCGTTCTCGGATACTGCGCCGGCGCGATTCCCGGCGCGATCTTCTTCAGCAAGCCGGGCCGCTTCGTCCTGACGGACCTCATCGACGGCGTGGTCTACGGCCTGCTGACCGGTGCCGTCTTCGCCTGGCTCTGGCCGGGAGCCGAGGCGGCCGTGGGATGACGACCAGAAGTAGGACGGGTCGTTGGCTCGACTCGTCAAGGCGTTGACCCGCCATGGTCCGAACGATTGTGCGCGATTCGGCACGACAGAACCGAGCCGCGACCGTGACAGACTGTCGAAATAGTCGCCACTGTTTTTTTGCCGACGAGCGGGTCCGCAGATGTAAAACATAGCCTCGATGAGGGAGGTCGGATTTCAAGGAATGGATTCCTGATATGAGCGGATTTCGTACACCTGAGATACCACGAGAGCGGCTGGTACTGTGGGAACATCGTCTGGAAGACGCAATCCCCAGCAACCATCCGGTTCGCCATCTCGACTACTTGCTCCGTTCTGTGGCATTCGCTGAAACCTCCGCGGAGATGGAACGTGAGTATGTGCTCAACATGGGCAAACCTCCGGATCATCCTCGGGTATTGGCCGTGCTGTACTTCTATGGCATGCTCGAACGGATTCGCTCGAGTCGCAAACTGGAAAAGGCGTGTTATTCCCGATTGGACGTCATCTGGCTGAGGGAGGGGCAGACGCCAGATCATTCGACGATCGCCGATTTCATTTCCAAGCACGGCAAGCAGCTGCGGAAGCTCTTCCGCGACGTTCTTGAGGTGATGCAGCGAGCAGAGCTGGTGGCGCTGGACCATGTGGCGATAGACGGTGCCAAGATAGAGGCCTCTCGCACATGCTCTAGAGCATTCTCGGTTCTGGTGTAGCGTCACCCTTTGTGGGTGACGCAAATTCGGTGCCGGCGCCGCCCACGGGGAACGGCGCTACAGCTCCCAAGCAAGATCTGCAAATGCTCGAAGAGCCTATCCTCGACACTGCGCAGCCGCTTCGTTTTGGGCGATTTCCGCGCAGGCGCTGTCCCACGTGATATCGCAGCAGAAGTCGTCGATGTCGCAGACGGCCTTGCAGCAGTCAACATCGTCGCAGCCCGGCGTCGGGTTCGGCGTGAAACAGCCGCCGGCGTCGACCGACCCGCACGCCATCCGGCAGGGAACGAACGCCATGTCGGCACACGGGTTATTCCATGTGCCGATGCAGCAGAATGGAACCTCCAGACACACCAGGTTGCAGCATTCGACGTCCTCGCACCCAGGCGTGTCGTTCCCGCTCGCGCAGCTGCCGGCACCGGCCTCACACGCCGGGAAACTGCCCGTGCACAGCCCGGCGGCCTCATCGGCGCAGTACTGATCCCAAACGGCATCACAGCAGTATGGATCCATCTCGCACGTCGACTCGCAGCAAGCCTGGTCCTCACATCCGATTCCGTCATGAGATGCGTAGCAGTCGCCCTCACCGGCGCCGCATGGATCGACACCGCAGCGCATGCGGAGGGTGCCGAGGCCCTGCTCTTCGAGATATCCGCCGACGCGGATCATGTAGGACGCACCGGCCTGCGCCTGGAACGTCACCCGCGAGGCGATGTCCAGGCCGCAATCGTCGTCGCTGCACGTGATCGGTGAGTCCGTCGGACAGCCGCACCCCTCGTAGACGGCCATCTTCGTGTCATACTTGCTACCGCACAGACTGGCCACGACCTCGCCGTCACAGCTGGCCATGTAGCAGAACCAGATGTCCGAATTGACCTGTCGATCATCCCAGAGGAAACCGCACGTCGGCTCCTCGGCGCCGTCGGTCGTCGCCCCGGTCGTGTCGAACGGAAATTCGCCATCCTCGATTGCGATTGGGGAGGCGCAGTAGTCATTCCGCGGTCCCGGGCCCTCAGACAGGCAGTTCTCATCGCATCCATCGCCGGACGTCGTGTTTCCGTCATCGCATTCCTCACCGGAAGTGACGATGCCATTGCCACATTCCGTGACCGTACAGTTGCTGTCGCATCCGTCACCGTCGATACGATTGCCGTCATCGCATTCCTCGTCCGGGCCAAGAACGCCGTTGCCGCAGAGGTCACCGGTTATGCAGACATTGTCGAACTCGTCGCAGACCTCGACGGGCGTGCAGGGATAGCTACCGGGCCGGCAGGTTCCCGTATCAAAGATGTCACACCACTCCTGGCCCGTACAGAACAGGCCGTCATCGCAAGCGTCGTTGTGTATACAACGACCGAACAAAAGCTGGAACCAGGCGAAGTCGGCGAGGTCCACATCTCCGTCCCATTGCAGGTTGAACGCCCAACAGTCGAAGGAGTCCGGTGGCCGGGACGGCCCCGTCATGCATAGGGGCCAGAACGTGTAGTCGTCAAGATCGACCCAGCCATCGGAGTCATAATCACCATGCATGCCCCAGCCCCTGGAACCTTCGTCCGAGCCCGGAGAGTGAATCTGCTCGAATGGAGATGGTCGCGGGGCGTCGTTGGTATCGTGGGGCAACGCCGAAACGCCGATCATCATGATGCTCGGAAGAATACCTGCCATCAGCGTAGTCCGGTGAGACATGTCCAACCTCCATTACGTACTGTCCCCGTGGATCGACCGCCGGCGGCCTATGACAGCCGCAAGACAAAGACCATTGTACAGACTGGTCGTGCCCGTAACAAGAGAAATATGGACCTCTCCGCGGTCAACAACGCAGAGCGACCACACTCCACCGAGGCCTGAGTCGAACGCGTGCCCTGCGGCACCATGCCTACTGCGGGCACTCTGTGGCTGCGCGGGTGGCGCACTCCTGATCCCATAGGGTTTCGCAGCAGAAACGGTCGATGGTGCAGACTGTTTCACAGCAGGTTTCGTCGCTACAGCCGGGGGATGCGTTGGTAGTGAAGCATGAACCGCTCTGACCGCCGCAGGCCAGGAAGCACATGCCGAATGCCTCTTCCGCGCACGTGTCGTCCCACGTTTCGACGCAACAGAACGGATCCTGCATGCACACGGTGTTGCAGCAGTCGACATCTTCGCACCCGGCACTGTGGTTGGTCTCCGAACAACTGCCGGCGCCGGCGGCGCAGGCATCGAAGCTGCCGGTGCACAGACCGGCCGCCTCGTCCGCGCAGTACTGATCCCACATGAAGTCGCAGCAGTACGGATCGAGCGAGCAGGTTATCTCGCAGCAGTCCGCTTCGTCGCACCCTGGCGTATCGTTGCCCTGCATGCAATCCCCGTTGCCCTCGCCGCACACCTGCTCGTTGCAGAGGATGTTGATCTGACCGACGCCCTGCACTTCCATGAAGCCGCCGACACGGATCAGAAAGAGCTGACCGGGTGTTGCCTGGACCTCCACCCGGGAAGCGACGCTGTTTCCACAGTCGTCGTCGCTGCATGCAATCGGTGTACCGGTCGGGCAATCCCATTCGTCATAGACGGCCATCTTTGTATCGAAGACGCTGCCGCAAAGGCTCAGGACGAGGTCGCCCGTGCAAGTTGACGTGTAATGGAACCACACATCCGATCCGATCTGCGGGTCCTCGTAGAGGAATCCGCAGGTCGGCTCTGCGGGGCCGTCGGTCGTTGCGTTGAACGTGTTAATGGACGTCGTACCATCGAAAACGTGCGCGGCATTGGCGCAGTAGTCGTTGACGGGTCCGGGTGTCTCGCGGTGGCAAGTAGCGTCACAGCCGTCGCCGGAAACCTCGTTGCCGTCGTCGCATTCTTCACCGGCCGTGACGATGCCGTTGCCGCACTTGGTCACCGTACAATTGCTGTCGCACCCGTCGCCATCGACATGGTTGCCGTCGTCACAGTCTTCGCCCTCATCCATCATGCCGTTGCCGCAAACGTCGATGAGTTCGCACACGTCGTCTATTTCGTCACAAGTTTCCAGTGGAGTACAGGGAAAGGAACCGGGATCGCAGGTTCCCGTCGCCGGGCTGCACACCTCGGCACCGTTGCAGAATAGACCGTCATCACATACGGCGTCCTGCTGGCACCAGGTCAGAGCAATCTGCAGCGAGGAGAAATCGACCAGGTCGACGTCGCCGTCCGATTCGACGTCGAACGCCTGACAACCCACGGGATAGGGCGGGTTGCCCGGACCGGTGACGCACAGACTCCAATGCGCATGGTCGTCGAGGTCTACGCGTCCGTCGCCGTTGTAGTCGCCCGCCGGCGCGCGCGGTGAGGTCGGCGGTGTGAAGGACCGGCCCGTTTTCCCGGGAGAGGCTTCGCATAATTGCACACTTGGCAGTATGAGAAAGCCGAGACCCGCAATTGAACAGAACGCAAACAGTGATGCAGCTTTGAGCCTGCCCTCAGACATTGTCGTCCCCCCTGCCAAGTCGCCCCCACGACCCGGTACTACAGAACGTCCGGATACCGCGCACCGGACGATCGCTGATTATATGGAATGAAATTGCGGCATGGCAAGTGAGGAAAAAGCGCGGACCGTCGAGGCGCCGAGGCGTTTTGGACGATGCGCGTTATCCGCTGTTGGCCGTGATTCGCGTGCGATCTGACCTCCCCAGTCCGACTGCCTCAGCAGCATCCGATAGCCTGCGCAACACGTTTCCATGCATATCGGTCGTACGGGACTCGCCGGATGCGCTTCCACGCACCTCTTGCCGGGTTGGTGGCGTAGGCGGACCCATTTGTAAGAGTGCAGCCGGGGATTCCCTTACGCTTTGACGATTTTCTTCCGTCCGTTCTTGACGTCGGCCGTCGCGTTGCGGGTGTCGAGGACGAGGCGGGCGTGCCTGACAAGCCAGCCGTAGTCGTAGGCGGTATGATCAGTGGCGATCAGGACGCAGTCGTACGACTTGAGCATCGCCTCGCCGAGCTTCTTGCTGGTCATGTGAAGATGATGCTCGCGTTGCATGGGGGTCTTCGGGATGTACGGGTCGTTGTAGTCGACCTTCGCACCTCGGGCCTTGAGCATCTCGATCAGTTCGATCGACGGTGACTCACGGACGTCATCGATGTCCTTCTTGTATGCCAATCCGAGCACGAGGATTTTCGAGCCGTTGATAGCCTTCTTCTTCGCATTCAGCGCCTCGGCGAGCCGCCGAACCACATACTCCGGCATGGAAGTGTTGATCTCGCCCGCCAGCTCGATGAAGCGCGTGGCCATGTCGTATTGGCGCGCCTTCCAGGTCAGGTAGAAAGGATCGATCGGAATGCAGTGCCCGCCGAGACCGGGACCGGGATAGAACGGCTGGAAACCGAACGGCTTGCTAGATGCGGCGCTGATCACCTCCCAGACGTCGATGCCCATACGATCGAAGAGCATCTTCAGCTCGTTGATCATCGCGATGTTCACGCAGCGATAGACGTTTTCGAGGATCTTGCAGGCCTCGGCTACCTCGCAACTCGAGGCCGGTATCACGTTCTCGACGGCGGCGCCGTACAGCTCCACGGCGATCCTCCGGTCGGTGGGCCCGAAACCGCCGACAACCTTCGGGATCGTCTCGGTCGTGTAATCGGTTCGCCCCGGGTCTTCGCGTTCGGGAGAGTAGGCGAGGAAGAAGTCCTTGCCGGCTTTGAGACCGGTCGTTTCGAGGATCGGCTTGACCAGCTCGCGTGTCGTTCCCGGGTAGGTCGTGCTCTCCAAGACGATGAGCTGGCCTCGCTGCAAATGGTCGGCGATCAGGTGAGCCGTGCTCTCGACGTAGCTCATGTCCGGCTCGCGAGTCTTGGTCAGCGGTGTGGGGACGCAGATCAAAATGGCGTTGCACTTCCGGAGCGACTTCGGATCGGTACTGGCGCGGAAACGCCCCTCGTTGACAACCTCCCGGATTAGCGATGATGGGATGTGCTTGATGTAACTCTTGCCGGCGTTGAGCTGATCGACCTTGGTCGTGTCGACGTCGAAACCGAGACACGAAAAACCCGAACCGCAGAACGTGCGCATAAGTGGGAGACCCACATAACCCATGCCGACGATCCCGACCTGCGCCGTACGCCGTTTGATGGCTTCGCTCCACAGGTCACAGGTCAGCATGGGACGGCCGGTGGGGCGTTCGACGCCAACGGTGGATTTCGGTTTCATCATGGCTTCCTCTGGCAGCCCGGGTATCCTCGGGCTTGCTTGTTTGGGCTTCGAGTCCTGTCGCCGCCGACGCATCCCCCGGCTGAACCGGGAGGGTGGCCTGACCGAAGACATATCGGTGGCGACAGACCTGTACTATAATACATGCCGACCCGCGGCAATACATGCCGAAGTACGGCGGCCGAGGTTGGGTCCGTGGCAGAATCGGCGGACGTGAAAAAAACCGCAGGGCAGGTCTTTGTTCCGCGCCGGTGGAATGTTGACCAGCCGTTTTCCGGCGGCAAGTGAACCTCCCGGCGTGACCGGGAAGGCAGGTGTAGCGGTCGGCCCCCGTGTCGGCCGAAGATGCCGCGCGATGTAGCGGCCGACCCCCGTGTCGGACGGTCGTGGCTTCAGATAGTCCCCGTCGGACTATAGAGCCCGACCGACCTCGAGAGAAGCGACCGATGGACAGATTCATCCCCCTGGCACGTCCTGACATCACTCGAGCCGAGATCGATGCGGTCGTGTCCGTTCTCCGTACACCGAATCTGGCGCTGGGGCCCAAACTGACGGAGTTTGAGCACGACTTTGCCCGGTTCTGCCGGCGACGGGAAGCCGTTGCCTGCTCGAGCGGAACGGCGGGGCTGCACATGCTGATCAAAGCCCTGGGCATCGGGCCGGACGACGAGGTAATTACGACACCGTTCTCCTTCGTTGCATCGGCGAACTGTGCCCTCTTCGAGGGCGCAAAGCCCGTTTTCGTCGACATTGATCCTCAGACCTGGAACATCAACCCGAGCCTGATCGAACCTGCCGTCACGGACAAGACGAAGGCGATCATTCCGGTGGACGTGTTCGGTCAGGTGGCCGACATGAAACCGATCCTGGCAACCGCCAAACTCCACGGACTTCGCGTGATCGAAGACTCGTGCGAGGCTCTAGGCAGCAGCTACCGAGGGGAGCCGGCCGGTTCCTTCGGCGATGCGAGCGCCTTCGGCTTCTATCCGAACAAACAGATCACGACCGGGGAGGGTGGCATGATCGTCACGGACGACACGGAGATCGCCGGCCTGTGTCGCTCCTTCCGTAACCAGGGGCGTGATGAGAGCGGCGGTTGGCTTGCCCACGTGCGGCTGGGCTACAACTTCCGCTTGAGCGATATCAACTGTGCTCTGGGTATCGCACAGCTCGCCCGAATCGGCGAGATCATGGCCACACGGAGCCGGGTTTACGAGCTTTATCGTGAACGGCTCGACAGTGAGCCGAGGCTGCAGTTGCAGGCAGTGCATCCCGACGTCGAGATGAGCTGGTTCGTGTTCGTCGTTCGTCTATCGGATGAGTACGTGCAAGCGGATCGCGATCGAATCCTCGCGGAACTGACGGCTCGCGGTGTCGGCTGCAGCAACTACTTCGTCCCCATCCATCTTCAACCCTTCTATGTGGAGCGGTGGGGATACGCACCGGGCGACTTCCCGGCCTGCGAGGCGCTGGCGACCAGAACGATCGCCCTTCCATTTCATCACGAGCTTACCGAGGGCGACGTCGATCTGGTATGCAGGGAGTTGCGGCGTCTGTTGTAAGACCGGGAAAGGAATCGACGCTTATGGTAAGTCGACTCGCAAGAACGATCGGTCGTGGGGGTACATCATCAAATCGACCTGACGGATCGATTGCCGGATGTTCTCATGTACCATCTGGCTGTCACATGGTAATGTTCCTGGTGGGGCTGTTCGGAATCGCGGTCTCCGGTGCGCCGGGACAGGACCCGACGCAACGTCAATCTTCGCAGGATGCGGCTGAGCTGCCGACTTCGCATGAGGCGGTTGATCCACAGAGCCCACAGGGGGCTGCCTCCGACACCGGCGAAGACCTCCCAATGCCGACTGATGGACTTCTCGTCGCGGAAATCGACGGTTTGATTACAGAACTCGGCTCCCCACTCTTTCGGGAGCGCGAAGCGGGTACGATGCGACTTCTTGAAATCGGTGTGCCGTCCTTTGCACAACTCAGCGCTGGGTTCAGGAAGACAGACGATCTCGAGGTGCGGTTGCGGATCGAGAGGATCGTGCGCGATGCCTATTTCGATGAGAATCTTTACAATCGGAACGGGTTTCTCGGTGTCAGCCAGGCGCCCGTTCCGATCGTCCCTGACGACCATCCCGGGATTCCGGAGGGGCGGATCGGCATTCGTGTGCTCAACGTGATTCCCGATACGGCCGCCGAGCAATCCGGGATCGAAAGGGACGACGTGATCATCGCCCTGGATGGTGCTCCACTCCCGGACGAGGGCCTGGACACCGTGACGGCCTTTGGCGAGTTGATTCGGCACCGGGGGCCGGGCGCGGTGATGGCCGTAACCATCCTCCGTGGTGCGAGGAGAATAGAGATTGCAGTCACTCTTGGCCGGCGCCCCACGGTGTACTATGGAGCCAACCAGCGGGTGGTTTATGACATGTTTCAACGCTGCAGTCGCGAGTTCCGCGCCCTGTGGAACGGACACTTCTTGAAGCCGGATACTGATTCCTCCGATAACAATGACTGAGTGCGCGTTGTCCTAAAAGCGTACACTATTGCTTGGGTAGGAATGCCATTTGCATACAACGATTGGTGGTATGAAGGGATGCGTGGTGAACGGAGACCGAACACTATCCTGGCCTGTGTTCAACGCACCGACCGATTTCGGTTCAGTATCTGAATAAAATGGGAGAGTCTGCCGAGTCTTTTGGGTCTTTACGATGGGCCCGCAAGCGAGACGGTCCGTATAATTGACATTAAGGCTGCCTCCGTGTAGCATGCGATTGAGGGGATACGCAAGGAAACTGCTGCTTTGGGGTGCCAGGGGTGTCCAGCTCATCCGGGATTGGAACTGTCAGCGACGGGGTTGGAGAGGAAGTATACGCGTCTCCGCCCGGCATCGATGACGAGATGACAATGTGGGAGGAGCATCTGGGGTATATCCGCCACCTGGCCGACACGCATCAATCGTTCGCGTCTGGATCGGGAAGGGGATGGTAATGCAAGGGCATACGAAGCACGTCATGGCGTTCGTTGCGGTTGTCGTCACTGCGGCCTGGATTTCTCTGTGGGTAGGCGCGGGTCCGGTTAATCTCGCGGCGGGTCCGCCTGACACGTTTGTCCCCACCAGTGGTACGGTGTGGATAGGTTTCAACCCGTGGACCCTCGAAGAACTCGGGTGGAGTGCTACCGATTCGGGTGGACAGCACATCGCCATGCATGGCGAGGAACTGGAGCTGTCGGTTGATCCGGCGTCGACGATGCGTGTGTCGGCCGGGAATCCTGCGCGGGGTAAGATCTCCGGCGGGACTCTGCAGACTCATGGGGCCCTGCTGATTACCGGACTCGGCAATCGCATCGTTCTTGGGAACATGACGATCGACCTGGGCTCCGACGGTCGAGGATGCGTCACGAATACGCTCCGCGGCCCGCATGAGGATCGTGTTGTTTTCGACCTTTCTTCGGCAACCGTCGAGACCTCGGCTACCGATTGCACGCTCCGGGTTGTTGCCGACTTCTCCATGGCCGGTGCGTGGGCTGACGACCTCGGTATTCCAGGGGCCGGCGGGGTTGTCCTGGGAATGATGACCATCGATGCTCGCTTCGACCCCGACGCCGAGCCGGGATTACGAAAAGCCATGCGTTTGCGGGACTCTGTGGACGGAGACGCCGCAGGCGTGACTGCCGCCGTGACCGCGACGGACGATGAGGGCGAGATTGCGCTCGCGGACGGCTCGGACGTAATCATCGCTGACCTTCAGACCCTCCTTCGTTACGGGCGCGTGGGTGATATAACCGCATACTCGGTCGGAACGCTTGCGTGCAACATAGGCAACCGGCGGGCGAACTGGATCGCATCGACAAACCAGCACCCGTTGATCTTCTACGCCATGTTCAGGCTCATGGACGGTCGTTACGAGCAGATCGGTTTGAGCTGGGTCAAGCATGGGTTCTACGCGCTTTCGCAGACATTCTGCTGGCCTGGAACCGGGGATATTTGCGGGGATCCAACGGACGGGAGCCAGCTCGGCGTGCACTGCTCGGACCCCTACTCGCACTACCTCAACGGCGTCCAGAGCAACATGAGTCTCCGCTCAGATGCCAACCCCCATACCGGGTACTTCCCCTATCCCTGGGAGGCGCCTGATTGGGACGATCTGACGGACAAACGAATGCAGATCCACGATGCCGATATCGATCCCGATTTCAATCCCGGCGCCCTCTTCTTCGTCGAAGGGCATTACATCCATCCCGACGACTGCGCCGCGGGTACCCAGGACAACAACGCCTCTTACAGGCGTGTGACCGTGTTAGAGCAATCGCCTAACATCTTCCGGGTTATGCAGACCAGCGTGACACAGCGCGAGCAGCCCGCGATCCGCGCGTGGAAGGACAATGACTCCTCGGTCGTCGAGACGGATGCGAAGGTGCCCGGCGAGGGTCTGTTCATACTTGCGGTCAAGACAACGGATCTCCTCAACGGTTTCTGGCATTACGAGTACGCCGTCGAGAATCTGAACTCGGATAGATCTTGCGGATCCTTCTCCTTGCCTCTCCCGCGCGGTGCGGTGGTCCAGAACTTAGGATTCCATGACGTGGACTACCACAGCGGCGAGATCTACGACCTGACCGACTGGCCTTACTCGGTCGTGAGCGGGAAGATAACCTGGGCGACCGAGTCGTATGACGTCAATCCGAACGCCAACGCCCTGCGGTTCAGCACACTCTACAACTTCCGGTTCGAGGCGAACGTGGAACCCGGGCAGACGGTCGTGACGCTAGGCCTGTTCAAACCCGGCTTTCCGGACAGCATAGCCGTGCGAACGACGGGCCCGTCTCTCGATTTCCTCGACTGCAACGAAAACGGCATCTCGGATCTGTGTGATATCGAATGTGGTGCCGAATGCGATCCGCCGTGCGGAATGAGTGCCGACTGCAACCACAATGACACGCCCGATGAATGTGAGCCGGACTGCAATGCCAACGGGATTGCTGACGAGTGCGACATAACGGAGGGCCGCAGCAACGACTGCAACGACAACACCGTTCCCGACGAATGTGAACCGGACTGCGACGGCGACGGGACCCCCGATGACTGCGACACGTTTGAGGACACCGACGGCGACGGCATCTACGATTGCTTCGACATGTGCCCCGAGACCACACCCGTGGGAGCATGTGTGTGTCCCGCGACGGGTGAGTGCTGCTGGCCGTCAGGAATCTGTTTCAGCCCTTATAACCGCGTTTCCTGCCTCGAGCTCGGTGGAACACCGGACTGCACGGAGACGCCATGCCGCGAAGGCTGTCTGATCGGAGATCCCGATATCGACGGCGACCGTGATCTGAGAGACATCGCTTACATGCAGCGATGCTACACTGGTTCGTTCGGCTCACCGCAATACTTGACTCCGTCTGCCGAATGCACACAGCATTTCGATTTCGACGACGATGACGACGTTGACCTGAACGACTTCGGCGAGTTCCGCGGCGTTTACGCCGGACCACACTGACGACGTTCTGAAAAACAGTGTGTGACGGGTGCCATGGCCAAGACCCGGCTAAGCGGGGCGCGGCCATGTTCGTTGCTATGTCAGTTGCTCGGGAGAACATGCCCGCGCTGCGCTTGGGCGTGGCATCCACGACGGATCGAGCCGCTGACGTACATACCGAACCGCGACCGTGAGGGAGCGATCGCGACACCTCGATTGGGACACGCGCGTTATATTGTCAGCCCCCCCCCCACTTCGGGCGATCAGTACCGCGACAGTCATGGAACGGTCAGCCCATCGTGATTGCCTCAATCGCCAGTGCCATGACCGCTCGCTATCACTCGCGTTTCTGATCGTGCTGCGCTTCCGGGAGTCTTACTGCTGACACAGAAGTGGCACACCTCATGGCCGGCATGGTGGTCAGGCACTACATTTGTTGTGGTGCGCCGTGGACGCACCCTACAACTGGGTGCCATGTCACCCGACGCCGGTCCACTTTTTCGAAGGCTCTACGGTCCGACGTGGTTCTCTTGGAACATCCCGAAGTCATTGAGGTCCACATCGTCGTCTTCGTCGAAATCGAAGTGAAGAGCACAATCGCCTGATAGCGACTCATAGGCCGGATCTTCGTAGGGGCCGCTGTAGCAGCGTTGCAGGGCGGCGCAGTCGCGCAGATCACGGTCGCCGTCGCTGTCGCGATCTCCAATCAGACAGCCGTCGCGGCAGGGTGATTCCATGCAATCCGGTGTTCCACCGAGTTCGAGGCAGGAAGCGCGGGGGTAACCGCCGAAACAGATTCCTGACGGCCAGCAGCACTCACCCAGAGCGGGACACACGCATGCTCCGACGGGTGTGGTCTCGGGACACATGTCGAAGCAATCGTAGATGCCGTCGCCGTCGGTGTCCTCGAACGTGTCGCAGTCGTCGGGGATTCCGTCGCCGTCGCAGTCCGGCTCACACTCGTCGGGCACGGTGTTGAGGTTGCAATCGTTGCTGCGGCCCTCGGTTATGTCGCACTCGTCAGCGATCCCGTTGGCGTTGCAGTCCGGCTCGCATTCGTCGGGTATGTAGTTCCCGTTGCAGTCGGCACTCATTCCGCACGGCGGATCGCATTCGACACCGCATTCGATATCACACACGTCCTCGATATCGTTGTCGTTGCAGTCGAGGAAATCGAGAGACGGGCCTGTCGTTGGCACGGTTATGCTGTCCGGAAAGCCCGGTTTGAACAGGTCAATCGTGATGATGCTCGGTGCCGGCTCCACGTTTGCGGCGAACCGGAGGTTGTAGATCGTAGCGAAACGCAAGGCGTTCGCGTTAGGGTCGTTGTCATAGGTTTCGGTTGACCACCTGATCGTGCTGTTATCGACTACAGGCTCCCAGTCAGTCGAATCGTAGATTTCCCCGCTGTGATAGTCCACATCGTGAAAGCCGACGTTTTCCAGCACAGCTCCCGATGGAAGCGGTACGCTGAACGAGCCGGCCGAACGATCGGAACTGATATTCTGCAACGCATACTCGTAATGCCAGAAACCGTTGAGGAGATCGGTCACCTTGACCGCAAGTATGAACAGGCCCTCGCCGGGTACCTGCGCGTCCGTCTCGACGACCGAAGAGTCCGTATCCTGCCACGCGCGGATCGCGGGTTGCTCGCGCTGCGTCTCGCTGGCGGGTGTGATATGATAGATGTTGGGCGACTGCTCGTACACGGCCAGGCGCCGGTAGGATGCGCTGTTGTTGCCGTTCCCGGCGGCGGCCTCATCAGCGGCTATGTACTGAGCCTCGATGAAAAAGAGGGCGCCGGGATTGAGGTCCGGATCGAGGTCGGCATCGTGCACTTGTATGCGCTTGTATGTCAGATCCTCCCAGTCCGGCCCTTCCCATGGATAGGGGAAATACCCCGAGTGGGCATCGATATCCGAGCGGAGACTCATGTTTGATTGCAGGCCGTTGAGATAGTGGGAGTAGGAATCCGAGCAGTGCACGCCGAGCTGGCTCCCGTCCGTAGGATCCCCGCAAATATCCCCGGTTCCAGGCCAGCAGAAGGTCTGCGAAAGCGCGTGGAACCCGCCGTGCACCGCCCAACTCATCCCGATCTGCTCGAAGCGACCCTCCGCAAGCCGGTACATGCCCTGCACCCAGACCGGGTGGGCTCCCGTGGGCGCCACCCAGCTCACGCGCTCGTCGCCGATGTTGCAGGCGACCGTACCGACCGTGTAGGCCGTGATGTCGCCGACTCGCCCAAAGCGAAGAACACTCTGCAAATCGCCGACAATCAAGTCTGGACCGATTGTCCCCATGGAGAGATCGGCTCCGACCGTGGCGTCATGCGACTCACCGGAACCGGCCTGAGCTACCGTGTCACAATCCCCAACCGTCGGCGCTCCGGCCGCGACGCCGATGGAAACCGTGTCCATGACTTCTACAATCGATCGTGACTGTCCAACTGCAGCACCGGCCGTCATGCCGGCAACAGTCACAGCGCCGATGGCGAGCAAACGGATCGCTCTAATCGGACTGAACATGACATTGCCTCCCAGGGGCACCGTACGACAGGCATCCGATTCGACATGCAATCAATCGGTGCTGCGTGCCCACAGCAAGTCCCCTTTCTCACCAGAACGTTCTACGGTCCGCCTTGGTTCTCTTGGAACATCCTGAAGTCGTCGAGATCCACATCGTTATCTTCGTCGAAATCGAAGTGAAGCGCACAATCGCCTGATAGCGACTCATAACCCGGATCTTCGTAGGGGCCGCTGTAGCAGCGTTGCAGGGCGGCGCAGTCGCGCAGATCACGGTCGCCGTCGCTGTCGCGATCTCCGATCAGACAGCCGTCGCGACACAGTGT
>JAUXGE010000110.1 GCA_030622435.1 Planctomycetota bacterium | reverse complement strand
CGGGCATCTGGATGTCGTGAAGCGATACACGCAGCGGTTCCTCGGTGAAAGCGTGGTAGCCCGGTTCGGCGACTTGCTCGACGAAATCCTCGCCACATGCCTCCGGGCCGACGTGATCCCCGAGGTCAACACGTCAACGTTGCGGCAGGATCTGGACGAACCCATGCCCGGCCCCGATACGATCGCAAGGTACGTACGGCTGGGTGGAAGCGCCGTCTCACTCGGCTCCGACGCCCACCTCCCAGCTAGCGTGGGTGCCGATTTCGATCGCGCCCTCGCCACGCTCCGCTCCGTCGGCATCAATCACGCGGCCGTCTTCAAGAAGCGCGAGCGACTGATCATTCCGTTTGACTGAATCGATGATGTTGTTCGATTGAGCCGTTCATTCTGCCTGTGTCTGCCGGTGAATCACATCCTACCGCCTTCGCACTAATGTGAACGCCATGGTGTGCCACTGCTGTGTCAGCAGTGTGTACGTAGCAGAGGTCGAAAAGCAAGACACTGTTCACACAGCATTGCGAGGTGTACTGAGACCGCAGGTCTGCGACGAACATGGCCGCGCCCGGCTTCGCCGGGTCTTGGCCATGGCACCCGTGCGGAGTGCGGGACGGGGCCGTTCTGGGTGACATCCCCAAGTAAGGAAGCAACAGAAAGTCGAAAAGCAAGACACTGTTCACAGAACAGTGGCACACGCAGGCGGGCATGTCCTGCAGCGGCCGACCCCCGTGTCGGCCGGGGCATGTCTCCTCGCCGACCGAACTCGCGCTTCACGCGACGGGTGGTGAAATCGTGCCATCGACGAGGGCACGCGGGGCCTTCTCGATTTCGGTGATCATGGTCCCGCGACGCCAGACCCGGACGTCACCGGTCGACTCGGACAGCGAGATGGCGATGCTCTTTGTACTAGCCGTGATGGCCGCCGCGGCCGCATGACGCGCCCCGAACCCCTGCGGCAGTTCCTCACCCGCCAGCGCCGGACGGAGCGTTGCACAGGCCGACACGACTACACCGTTCCCCTTGATGATGAACGCCCCGTCGAGCTTGGCGATCTCCTTGACCGTCTCTTTCATCGAGTCGTCCATGACGTTCCGTTCCTTCTCCGTGTAGCCCTTGAAGGGATTGATGCGCCCCTCCAGGCTGAACTTCACGACTTCCCGATGATCCCCCACCACGAACAACGCGCCGACCGGCTTCCCCTCGCGCCCCTCGTGCGCCAGCTCCAGAGCGATTCGAAGCACCTTCTCGAACACCGGGCGGCGAATGTGCTCCGTCAACCTGGGCTGTCCCACCGATTGAAACAGCTCGTACTCCTCGCCAACGTGCATGGCCACTACCGTGTCGATGCTCCGCCCGGTCAGGCCGGTGAGGAACACGAAAACGTCCGCCGGTTTGAGCATACCCTTCGAAAACGCGATCAGCGTCGCCATCTTGATCTGACCCATGCGCGTCAGGGCGAACGAGGGCACGGACATGAACTCGGCCGATACCTCCTTCGCCCTCTGCTCGTCCGCGCCGTCTTGACAGACCAGGATCAGTTTCGTCGGGGGCTTCAAAGATCGCTGCAGCGTGCCCACGTCGTCCACAGCGCTGCTGTAGGCGAAAAGGACACTTGCCTTGACGGTGTTGGCCACCTGTGTGGCTGCGGCGATAATAGCGCCGGCGAAGTCCGTCTTCGATTTGGTCATGGCGGATCCGTTCACAATAGCCGGTTTCAGACGCTCCCGTCGGGCACTATACTGATCGGCATGACGGCTAACAAACTCACGTACGCCTCATTGGCTCTGGCTCTCTCCATCACGAGCCCGGCGGCTCCGAATCCGCCCGATGCGCCCACCGATCTACCCGAGCCACCGGTACTCGTCATCAACGACACGCAGCGCACTTTTCTCTCGCAAGTCGCCCGCAGGACCCTGCGAGATACCGTCCTGGGCCGCAAACCCTACGAACCCGGTTACGTACCCGAGGCGCTGGCTTCCTCGAGTGCGGAGGTCATCGTGCGAATCCGACAGCATGGCTTTCTTCTGGCCGCAATCACCGCGGGACCCGCCCCGCTTGCCGTGGCCACCCGAGACGCCGCACTGACCGCGGCCGAGTCCCTTGCTGCCGGCGCCTCTCCCGATCTTGACTTCGCAAACGGGGCGCTGGTCGAGATAGAGGTCGTCGGGCCATCCCAGCCCGTCCCAGTCCAGACTGACTGGACGAAGCCCCGGGTTCTCGATCCGTTCATCGAACCCGGCGTGCACGGTCTGACCCTGATCGGTCCGCGCATTCAGCACCGCCTATGCCCCACCGAGCTTTACACCAGCGATCGGGTTCTGGCCGACGCCATGGAATGGCTCGCCAAGATGACACACGAAGACCCGTCCCAGCTGGCCAAGGTCCGGCTTTTGCGTTTCCGCACCAATCACTGGTACGAACCGCACTCGAGTGCCGAAATTGTGTCACTTCATCGCGGCCTGACAGTCATTTTGCCCGAGGCGGTCACGGCAAAACGTTTGGACGAAGCCATCGCCCTGCTCGCGGACTACATGGCCTACCGCCAGCTCGACACGGGCCTGTTCACTTACCAGTACGAACCGGGCAAGGATCGCTACAGCGACGAGCAGAATCTGGTCCGTCAGGTCGGCGCGGTCGTGGCGATGTCCCATCACGCGACCTACTCCCGAAGCAAAGCATCCCTTGCCGCCGCAGACGCGGGCATTAGATACCATCTCCAGGGGCTCGCGGATATCCCCTCGATCCAGAACGCGGCCTTTCTCGCCACGAACGACGGCAGGCACAAGCTCGGTGTCACCGCCCTGCTTTGTTTGGCAATGGCGCAACATCCCGACGACGAACAGTACACAGTCCTTCGCACCAAGCTCGTCAACGGCATGTTATGGCTTCAGAGTCCCTCCGGCATGTTCGCCACCGCTTTCCCACCCGCCGTCCGGATCGATGCTCAGGATTACTTCCCCGGCGAGGCCCTGCTCGCCCTCGCCACCGACTACGGGCACAATCCCTCCGCCCGCGTGCTTGATGCTTTTCACCGCGCAATCACCTTTTACCGCGACTACTTCCGCGGTCGACCGTCCCCCGCCTTCGTTCCCTGGCAGGTCCAGGCCTACACGACCATGGCGTTGCACACGAAACGCACCGACTATGCCCAATACGTGTTCGAACTGACCGACTGGCTCGCCGACAAGCAACTGACCCCGGCAAACTGTGCCTGGCCGGAGATGTGGGGGGGAATCGCCGCCTACGCCCCGGGGCGTGCCGGTGTTTCCACCGCCGCTTACCTCGAAGGCTTCGCGGACGCCCTGAAACTGGCACGATCCGTCGGCGACACCGAGCGAGCGGCTCGCTACGAAAAGGTGGTCCGTCAAGCCACCCGCTTCGTAATGCAGTTGCAGGTGCGACCCGAAGAGGCTTACTTCGTTCGCAGCCCGCAGGATGCCATCGGTGGGATTCGGACCAGTCCGTCTCTCAATCTGTTGCGTATCGATCATTGCCAACATGCACTCGTCGGACTCATGAAGGCCCGGCAGGTGCTCTTCCCCGATGGGGATTGACACAACCGTGGCAGCGGAGCAACAGGTCGGCCCGACCAACCATCATCGCAAGCGTAACCTCGCGCTCGCGGTGGTTTTCACAGCGTTGACCGCACTCGGCGTCGGCGCCGCATCGCGCTACGCCCTTCTTACCGTCGTACTCGACGGACTGGCGGCCTTGGTCATCCTGGGACCGCCGATTCTAGCGGGCCTCTGGCTCGTTCCGCTATTCCGCTTGGGGCCGATGCCGCTCAGATGGCACTTCCTATTGGGAGCCGGGTTGGGCCTGGGTGCAATATCGCTGCTCGTTCTGCTGCTGGGGATAGTCGGTGCATTGCATCCGCTCTTGTGGAAGGCCCTGCTCTGCGCATGCGCCGCGGCAGGCTTGATACGCGCGCGAAAGCTCCTTGTCGGCGAGCCGCTCGAGAAGGAAACCGGTGGAAATGCGTCGCACCGGCGCTTGTCGGACTCTTGGGCTTATCTCTGGCTACCGGCCTGTCCGTTCCTGGTTCTCGCCCTGCTGGCCGCTTCCAACGCACCCGGCTTCATCTGGCAGGAAGAGGGATTCGGCTATGACGTCCTCGAATATCACCTGCAACTGCCGAAGGAGTATCTCGACGCGGGCGGCATCAGCTACGTTCCACACAACGTCTACGCCAACTTCCCCGCCAACGTCGAGATGCAATACCTCCTGGCGATGATCGTGCACGGTAACACCCCCGACATCGGAACCGTGGCCAACATGATCCACTTGATGCTGGCGGTACTCGCCGTGTGCGCAGCCTGGGTGGCAGGACGCGAGTGGTCGCCCCAGGCCGGTGTGATTGGCGCGGTCGCCATGGCAACGGTCGGATGGCTCCCCTACCTCAGTGGTCTGGCATACGTGGAAAACGGCATGCTTTTCTTCGGTGTGCTGGCGACGGCCGCATTGCTTCAAGCCTTCAAAAGGCAAACCGATACGACGGGTTCCCATCGTCGATGGCTCGCTCTGGCGGGTGTGATGGCCGGTTTCGCGTGCGGGTGCAAGTACACCGCGCTTCCCATGATCGCCTTTCCGCTGGGTCTGTCCGCTCTAATGCTCCGGGGTCGATCGGTCACTGGTAGAATCGCGGACGGGCTCCTTTTCGGCATGGCCACCATGGTGACGTTCTCACCCTGGCTCATCAAGAATCAGGTCATGACCGGCAACCCCGTCTTCCCGCTGATGAACACCGTGTTCAACGCATCTCCCCAAGGCTGGGGATCCGACGAGACCGAGCTCTGGAACGCCGGCCACACCTTGCAGCCGGACGAGCAGACAGCCGCGAATCGCATGAGACTACTGTGGCAGCACGTCCTGAACGACGAGCATCAGCGATTCGGACCGGCCATCTTCCTCATCGCGATCGCCGGCGTTTTCGCCCGCCGACTCAGCCGCGTGGACGCCGTTCTTCTGCTCATGCTCCTGGTGCAATTGGCCGTGTGGCTGCTGGCCACACACCTCTATGCGCGCTTCGCAGTCGTGATGCTGATTCCGCTCGCTCTGCTCGCCGCACGTTCGGTGGACAACGGGCTTCGTTCACTGCGCCGCACGATCGTCGTCACATTGCTGGTCGCCGGCAGTGTGGTCAACATAGCCTTCGCGTCGCAACTCCACATCCAGGAATCACAAGGCGGAGCACCTGCCTCGCTCATGTACGAAGGGAAGGTATCGGGCTTCGAGTACTTGGGTTTGGTCAATCACGACCTGCCGCCAAATGCCAGAATCCTCCTGGTCGGCGAAGCCAGAGGGTTCTACTTCCAGAGAGAGATCGACTATTGTGTAGCATTCAACAGAAACCCGTTCTTCGAGTTGCTGCTTGCTGAAGATTCCGCGCATGATGTCCTGGCCTGGCTACGGGAGCAAGGCTACACACATGTCCTTGTCCATTGGGGTGAAATCGGGCGCGTAGCTGCCAGCTACGGCCTATCGCCGGAAATCGATCAGCTAGAAATCTGGACCTGGTTCGACCGGCTTGCCAATGCCGGTTTGATACGCATCCACGGCTGGCCTCCCCCCGGGAAACATTTTCGGTTCGTGGACCTTTACGAGGTTCCTCACGAACACGGTGGCGCCAGGCCCGCATCGACGGCATCCTCCCCCTTGACTTCCACCCCATAACGCTAAACTCACGATTAGCCGCAACCTCCGTCGGCCCCTGAGGGTATCACTTTGCACGGAAAGCCGAAAATGCTTGCCTCTGTGGGAATAGCCCTGATCACCGGCATCGCGTCACTGCTCGGGTCACCCCGAGGCTTTTGCGCCGAGCCCACGCCAACGGCAGCCGATACCGCAGCGCCGGAATCGACCGGCCCGGTGATCACACTCGAACAGACCGATCCGTCGCGCCTGGTCTACATCGAGCACAGTGGCACTTATTGGACCGTCGGACCCCGGCTTGCCCAGGTCCGCGATTACATGATGGAGCACAACCTGACCGGACCGATGTTCGTACGATTCCATACTAATCCCTTGAGCACACCGGCCAACTCCCTTAATGGCGAGGTGGGCTTCATCCTCACTGACCAGGACGGCAGTCGTCACGAGCCGACACCACCGTTCAAGGCCCGCTTGCGAGATCGGGAACTCGTCGCCAGCCGCATACTTGGCCCTCGGTCTACAACAAGGCGCCGGGATTACGTGGCAATATTTGACTGGATTCGTGCACACGGGTATCGGGCAGCTGGTCCGGTTGTAGAGATCTTCCACTCCAACCGCTCGGGCACCGGCCAGGACACGCAGCAGACGGAGCTGCAGTTCACTCTCGAACCGGTCTCGACGCCTGACAACGAGCTTCTGTCACGCATCGATGAAGAGCCGTCACACAAAGACCCGGAACCTGTAAACAAGGAACCAACTCACTCCGCTACACAGCCCGGACACATTGCCGAAGAGCCGTCGTGTGTCGATCCCCGCCCATCGCGTATCGCTGCGGTACCGTCGCGCACCGGCAAAGTGCCATCACACGATGACTCCAGAGTCTCACGACACGGCGCACGCCCCACGCACCAAGGATCAAACCTTCTGGAGATCGTCGAACTGCTTGATGCTCAGGAGCGGGCATTATCGTCCGTAGGCAACGAACCGTCCGATGGCGACCGACCGGTTAGTGATGGCAGGTCAGAACCCAGCCACCTGAATGTATCGAACTCCGAGCCACTGCCGCAAACGGTCACGGGCACACATGCAACAGTAAACGGCACACAGAGTGAGGCCGGCACGCATGAACCCGAGATCGTCTCTCCACCCTCCAACGTGAGCGTTCCGCCGTCCGCTTCGGGGACTCGGGCCGTTGCAGACCTCATGCTCGCCGGAGAATTCGACCGGATCGCCGAGCAGCTCATGCCGGACGATTGTGCGATACGGTCGTCGTTCCAGGTCTGGTCCGGCCAAGCGGTATTCCGTCTCGGTGCAGCGGCGAAGGGCATCGAGAAGCACTATCCGGAGCAACAGAAGCTCATCGTCGGCACCGTCAGTGCGATCACGCACCGCTACAAGGTCGTTTCATCCAGGTTCGAGTTAGACCCAATGAGTCACGCCATGGTGCAGATCGACAACCGCGCCAATCCGGTGGCCGCACAGAGGCGAGCGATAATGCGAGACCTCGACCGCCTGCTGGGGCTGATCGCGTTTCGCAGTCTTGCCCCCGACGATCTGCTCAGCGAGTTTTCCGGGTCGCTGCAGCGCGTGCACGACCTTATCCGGGCGCACGGTTGTGGAACACCCTTGGTGCCCGGACAAGAAAAGTAGCCGTAACCATAGTATTGACAATATTTTACAGCAGCCACTGGGCACTATGCTTGGAATACTACATTGTCGGGAACGGTCGCAAGTTTGGCGTCGGAGCTTGTCGAACACCGATGATCGGATTAGAATTCTTTGTTACCGGCACCAACGGCGCGGGTGCCGTCTTACCCTGCGACTGGATGACCTTGCACGCTAAGTGAGCAGACTATGAGCAGTGAACCGACAGTCAGGTCGGCCGGGGCTGATGCAGTAAGCCCGGGCAGCTTCCTCGATTTCGAGAAACCGTTACAGCGGATTCACCACGACATCGAAGAGATGGAGCGAGAGCAGCGCGAAGGCACGCGCGACCACTCGGCGGACATTCGACAGCAGCGCGTCCGTTTTCGAGCCATGATGAAGAGGCTCTACGGTAACCTCACGCCGTGGGAAACGGTGATGGTCGCGCGGCATCCGAAGCGGCCTCTTTCCCCCGACTACCTCCGTATGATCTTCCGCGACTTCTGCGAACTTCACGGCGATCGAACCTTCGGTGACGACAAGGCCGTCATTACCGGCTTTGCCCGCATCGGAGGCCACAAGGTGATGTTCATCGGCCACAACAAAGGCAAGGAGGTCAAGGAGCGGATCGCGTGCAACTTCGGGTGCGCCCATCCGGAGGGCTATCGTAAGGCCCTTCACAAGATGAAGCTTGCCGAGAAGTACGGGCTTCCCATCGTAAGCCTTATCGATACCCAGGGTGCCTATCCCGGCATCGGGTCGGAGGAGCGCGGCATAGCCAGTGCCATCGCCACCAACCTGATGCAGATGGCCCGCCTGCGCACACCGGTCGTCTGCATTGTCATCGGTGAGGGCGGCAGCGGTGGGGCACTTGGGGTCGGCGTTGGTGATCGAGTGGCCATGCTTCAGCATGCGTTCTACTCTGTGATTTCGCCGGAGGGTTGCGCGGCCATTCTCTGGCGAACGGCCGAACAGCGCAAGCACGCGGCCGAGGCGTTACGATTGACCTCGCGGGAACTCAGCAAGCTGGATCTTATCGACGAGATCATTGCGGAGCCCGTGGGCGGGGCGCACCGCCATCCGGAGAAAACGGCGGCGAACCTCGAGAAATTCATTGTGACGTCGCTAAACGACCTGAAGCGACCGACGCTGGAGACACTTGTCAGACGTCGGCATGAGCGAATCCGCCGGCTGGGGAGCTTCTTCGAGGAACCCGGTGAGAAAACGAAGAAGAAGCCGACCGACGGCGCCCGAAGCACGCGACGGTCGACCTCACGAACGACGCGACTACGGTCGCGCATCTCCGACCTCGAGAAAGCCACGACACAGGTCGAATGAGGGCGTCGAGGACTTACCCGGCCGCCGGCATAGCTACTCTCGTGCGCGATGCTCGCCGTACTCAACCTCACACCGTGTCGGCGTACAGTTCGGCAAGGGCTGGCTGGGCGGTTTCCATGATCTGGCAATCGCAAAAGACGCCGTGGCGAATGAATACGAGCTTGGCGTCGCGGATCTTGTCTTTTGAGAAGTGCTCGGCGGACAAAATCTCATCCGCCTGCGAGAGGTCGCCTCGGCAGCTTTCACCCGGTGATACTCCCATCGCTTCATCGAGTGATTCGAAGAAATCGGCCCTCACCAGTTCGGCGTAGAGTGCGGGCTCACGGTCGGTTACGTCCTCGCTTCGGGGAAGCTCGAGGAAGGACTCCAGGGTTTCGTCAGGTGCGAGTTCGAGCCACACGAATCCCTTCATTTGCGACTCGCGGAATCCCTCTGGAATCGCCTTGGCGAGCCGTTGGAACCGCTCCTCCGGCAGAAGCCCTGTGAAGCCGGACCACCTGAAGCTGGCGCACATGCGGTTCCACCGCTTACTCCGGCCAACTTCCACCGTCAGACCCGGGAAGAGGTCGGCCAGCATGGCGACGAGCTTGGTTTCCAGGGTCTCGCCTCGTGTTCGAACCGTCATGCCATCCACTGTCCGCGCAAGCCGCGGATTGTCAAGCGAACATCGCCCACAAGGGGCACACAGTGTATCCTGGTGCTCCGTCGAGGCTGATTCGAGGGTCATACGCTGATTGGTGGACCACCCAACGGTTCGAGTCCCCCAAGCCGCATTCTTGGCGAATTGGAATACTGGAAGAGCCCTCAGCGTGCCTAATCGGGTAATCTGGGAGCTCACCGCTGCACGTATTGGACGCAGCCAACTGGAGCCGCCTCATGATAACGCCGACTGACCGACAAGCGGAACTCGACGAGATCCTGGGAATCACGGGGAGTGATCATACTCCGATTCGGATTCGTCCCGCACGCGAGAAGCTGCTCATCTTCCTGGCCGCGCTTTGGGCGGTGGCCTTTATCACAATCGGAACCTGGTCCACATACTGGGCGGACCTCCGCAACGATCAGTATCAGCTCATCAACCTCGGTCGTTGCGTCCACGACGGGGGCAGAATGTACGTCGATTGCTGGGAGAACAAACCGCCGGGCATCGCATGGATCAACGCTCTGGGAATGGCCCTTAGCCGTGGCGGGCAGATAGGGGCCTGGCTCATGCCCGGAATCGCCGGGCTCGTTTGTATTACGATCTTCGGCTTCGCCGTGCGACGATTGCTCAGCACGCTCGCGGCCTGTGGAGCGGTGGCTGTTGCGTCGGTCGTGTTGAGCATGCGGCTCTACGACGCGCCCTCCATCAACCCGGATTACTACTCGTCTGCGTTCGAACTGGCTGCCGGCTCTCTATGGCTCGTCTCGCTAGGCTCGACATCGGGCGGCCGTCGGCTGCTGTGGTGTCTGGCGGCCGGGGTCGTCTGGGCCGGCGCGGCGACCTTCAAGCAGACCGGAGTCGTCGGACTCGTTGCGGTTTCAGCGGTGATGATCGCCCTGGTCATGTTTCAACACGACGGGCGCCGGCGCCGACTTGCCTCCGGCGCGTGGGTGTGGGCCGGGTTCGCGCTCGCTCTGGCAGCCGTCATCGGCGTGCTCGCCCTTCGGCAAACGCTCGAACCGGCGTGGGAGGCCGTCTTCGGATTCAACCGGGGACTGTGGAGCTTGGAGGCCGTCAGCGGCGTCGCTCGCTCGTGGTCGCGGGTAGTGGCCGGGCTTGCGCCGATTCAACTCGCGCTGTGGCTGGGGCTGCTCGGTACGATCGCCACACTGCACACCGGCCGGGCCAACCGGATTACACGCGCCATCGTTGCCGTGCTCCTGTTGTGGTGGATTCTCCAGACGCTCTTCGCGTTGATCGGACCGAGCCGGTCGATGCGCTACTGGCAGGCGACCTTTCCGCCGATGCTCTGGCTTGTCGGGGTCGGCTTCTATCACATCGAGGACACTTTCCGCCGATTGGAAAGAGGCTATCGCGCGGTGCTCGGCGTCACGGTATTGACACTCGTCGTGCTTCTCGCCATACCGCTTGCCGAACACTATCAACACGGTCTCGCCGGTTCGTACCTCTCATACGCGAGCGACGACCCTGAGCAGACCGCAGGCGAGCAGACGCAGCGCGAGCGATTGCAGACAGCGGGACAACAGATCCGCAGCATTGTTCCGGCGGGAGAGCCGATCTACGTGTGGGCTTATGATGCGGGAATCTACGTGTATGCCGACCGACGCCCTGCCTCCCGATTCACATATCCGCGCTCGGCCGGCCAAATGGAGGAGATTCTCTCGGAACTGGCGGACGGAAAGGCCTCCGCCATCCTGGTCCCCGGACACCGTTCACCGGAGTTCGATCGGTGGTGTGACAAGGCTTGCCACAAACGACTCGATGTCATAATCGACGGCTATAAGAAAGGCAAGAGCATCGGCCGGTATCGCGTATGGATCCGGCCGTGATCGAGTGCTTCCGTTTCGCAATCGCTGCCATACTCTGCTGTATCTCGAGTTGCGGAGCCGCGAAACTGTCTGCACCAGACTTCGGCATGTTGCCCGATGAGCGCTGCTCCCCCTCCGTACCAACGGCCTGTCACGTACTACAAACACCGGGCACAAATATTTATTGAGTTTGCAGAGAGAATCCTCGCCTGCCATGGAAACACACTGGGCCTCCTGGGGTACCAGCCACAAGGCCAAAACCTGCCTATTTTGGCACTCCAAAGACATACTGGGTTCCAGCAGCACTGCAAGTGGGTTGCAATCGTACACTTTTGAATGAATGTTTTTTTCTTGCGTGCGTGTCGCATCTCCCTTAGAATGTCCGATATCGCTTTACGCGGACAGAAGGCTTGGTATCTAAAGGTCCAAAATGGGGCAGGAAACGAGAGAGAGGAGCAGGGAGTTGAAACGAACGCTGTTTGTTCGTGTGCTCGTCTTTGACTTTCACTTCTCGAGCGCGAGCGCGTTGAGATATCGATGGTTGAATGCGGCGTCGTGAGCCGCAGGGTAGTCTTTGGGATTCCGGAACGGCGTGGGTGAACGTCGAAGCGTGGGCTTGCACGTTTTCCCCCTGGTTTCCGGCTACCTTTATTCGGATGTCCTCTGCTTTAGTGCTGCATCAGCCCTTGTTAGAGGGCTGGGACTCCCCCGCCGAAAGCGGCTGCAGCACCGGCCGCCCCACATCAAGAAGGACGATCCGCCTACGATAGAGCAAAGCCTGTTCCTATGTAGCGAGCGACCTTTGATATCTCCCAGCATAAAGGGCTGAACGAGAGTAGCCAAGGGCAAGCCCAGCGCCGGCCACAGGAGACGGAACCCCTATCGTTCATTCGACCCTGAATAGTCGCATGAGCACCGTGGGCATCGCATGTGCCTGGTGGTGATGGACAACCCATTCAGGGTCTTGGTGTTTCATGTCGACCATACCCGGTGGCGGCGTCCGCCTCCGGCGGACTGAGGGCGCGTGCGAGAACGTGCCGGAATGAACCGAGCCGCGACCGTGACAGGCTGTCGGAATAACTTCGGAGGCCGATGAGCTTGGTTGATCGGTGACTCCGTTGGGCTTCCCGTTTTCATCGTTTGGCCTGAGTCATCAGTCACGCTCAGGTCGAGCCGGCTCT
>JAUXGE010000168.1 GCA_030622435.1 Planctomycetota bacterium | reverse complement strand
TACACAACTTCGTGAGTGGTCTCCGGGACTGCGAGATGGCCGGATCCGAGTTTCCTGCAGGCTGAAGGCCTGCCAGACAGTAGACGGTGGCAAGGCCGCCGAAGGCGGACGCCGCCACCGGATAAGGTCGACATTGAATACCGCGACCCTGAAGGGGTCGAATAGTTGCCCCGCGCACTTGCGATGCCCATGGTGCTTGTGCAACCCATTCAGGGTTGGTTAAATCGTTGGGGTTCCGTGTTCCGTGGGCGGCGTCCCGGCGTGCGCTGGGACTTGCCCACGGCTACTTTCTTTCAGCCTTTCAGGCTGAGGATCGGTTCGCCCGGAAAGACGAACGGGCACCGTTGGTCAACGCGGCGGGATTTGTGTAGAACAACAAGGGCTGAAGCCCGTGGCTCGGAACACGATTCCGGGGAATGCTCTGGTCATGCCAACGGGGTCTCAGAGCCCGGTGATATCCGACACGACGTGTTTGACATTTCTCTATTGACAGCGGCTCCCTCCCGGAGGATGCTGACTGTCGGCCTGACAACTCGGTCTGCATGGAGAAACGCGATGTCCCTGACTCACGATCTTCACAAAGGCATGGTCATCCGGCACGAAGGGCAGCTGTACACCGTGCTCGATTTCAACATGACTCATACCGGCAAGCAGAAGGCGACCGTGCATGTCAAGCTGCGTGCGGTCAGCACCGGGCACACCGGCGAGCGCACGCTTGACGAGCTGGGCAAGATCGAGCAGGTCCCGTCGGAGTTGCGACACATGCAATACCTTTACGTCGACGGGAAGGACCGGGTCTTCATGGACAACGAGACGTTCGAGCAGTACCCGCTCAGCGAGGAGCTGCTCGGCGACGCGATCGACTTCCTGGTCGACCAGGAAACCTACCGCATTCAGACAATCGAAGGGCAGCCTGTCGCGCTGCAGATGCCCCCCGTCGCGGTCCTCGAAGTGGTCGATACGGCGCCGGTCGAACACGCCGGCGGAACAACCAACGTGCACAAGGAAGCGAAGCTCGGCTCCGGAATCATGATTCAGGTCCCGCTGTTCATCAAGAACGGCGATAAGGTTCGCGTTAGCACCGACAACCGCGAGTACCAGGGCAAAGAGAAGTAAGTCCCCGACCGCACACCGTCATGGCATCCGTTTCACTAGGGACAGGATGTACTCTCCGGGAGTGGTGTGTTCAGCCACGGATCGAACTCGCCGGCCCCATTGAGCAGGTCGATCACCCTCAGGATGTCCGGCGGGCCGCAAATACCGCTTTGATCCGCGTCGCACTGGTAGATATTGCAGGGAGGTCCGACGGCATTGAGACAGTCGATAATGCTCAGGATGTCGGCCGGAGCCGCCGAGGTATCACCATTGACGTTTGCCGGATGCGACGTATAGGAAACGTAGCTGCTGTCGCCGAGGTACTGGATCGTCGTGACCGCACCACCGGTGATTGCCTGGTCCAACGTGATTTCGTATGCACCCCCACCGGCATGGGTCACAGTGTCGATTTGGTTGGGGCCCAGGATGGAATCCACGACTGTCTCGCACAGTACGAAGCAATCCTCCGCACCTTCCACGGGTGGATCGAGCGTGATGATGATCGTCTCGTCGTTCGAGCCGATGCCCTGTCGCGGAAGCACGGTACCTGGATTATGATGCTGTCTCGCGTCGATCACGCCGTCGGGCGGCAAGGCCGCATCGATGGTTGCCAGCGGGCATCCTTCACACGCGTCGTCGATTGCGTTTCCGTTGTGGTCACCCAGACACGCCGTCCCATCACCCTGCGGCAATCCGCCTACGGACGAGCAAACCTCCTGTGTTCTCAGCCAGCAGCGACCGTCCGAAGAACGGCAACAGGCGTTCGCGCAGTCGTCGATGGCCAGGTTGTAATCCCCGACGGAACCGTTGCGCCCGGACACACGGATGTAATAGGTCTCGCCGGCCGTCACCCATAAGTCGACCGGGGGAAGCTGGTGAGGCGAAATGAGTGATTTGAGTGACTGTGGGCCGCAGTAATTGTCACTGCACGCAAGCTCGGCTCCACCACAGTTCTCGTACACGGCAAGTGACGTGTCGAACAGGTTGTCGCTTTCGCATAGGCCGATTATGGCAGACCCCGTACAGTTGGGCGTCCAGCAGTGCCAGACGTCTCTCGAGTCCAATGAGCCGCAGGAGGAAATATCCGTTCCGGAGGATCCATCAGTGGAGCCCGAGTAAGTAGACCCCGTGATTACCGGAATGCAGTTGTGGCACTCGTCGTGGGGTGGTGGAGGAACGGGGCAGACGAACGTTTGGCAGTTCTGGCCGAAGAACCATTCCCCACCCGCTGCCAGGCAGGCCGGCTCGGTCCACGTTCCCAGGCAGTCGCCGCCGTCGCAGCAAGCACCGGTTGGCGGTGGGGGTTCATAGCAACTGATGGTCATCAAACCGTGCCCCTGGTCCCCCGCGAACCCGCCGAGGCGGATGCGGTAACACTCATCCTGCACGACCGGCATCGTCAGTTCCGACTGTAGGTTGCAGTAATCCTCGTTGCACGCCACGGGATCGACTCGCGGGGGACAGGAACCACAGTCGTCGTAGATCGCCATCTTCGTGTCGAATCGGCTACCGCAGAAACTGACCGTGAGATCACCGGAGCACGATGCGTAATACTCGAACCAGACGTCGGACTCGAGATGGGTATACCCGAAGTCCTGGCACTCCGGCGGGTACTCCGGCATCTCGGGTCCGTCCGTGGTGGCACCCGCCGTGGAGAATGTCATGAAGCCGTCAGTGACCAGGATCGCGTCGGCGCAGTCGTCGTTCGTCGGGCCGGCAAGATCCGTCCCGAAGAGCTGGAAAGCCAGGTTCCGGTGCGTTCCCGCTTCGGGCGTGGCGTCCGGGCACCCGTTGGTGTTGCCATCAACCTCCTGCCACTGGGGAATCCCGAAGAAAGAGCCGATCCGTTGCGCTCGATGGTCATTGTTGTTTTGAGAGTAGAGCCAACGCACATGTCCGCGCGAGGCGGGTATGACCGGTTGCACCTCGAGCCAGTACTTCACGCCCTTGGTCAACAGAACGTCGACGGGGATCTCGAGCTTCCAAATATCCTCCACGCAGGATGTTCCGGCGGACGTGATCCCGATAGATCCGATGGGTATCGTCTGGGAATAGCGGATTCCTCGGACAATCGTGGGCGTGTGGCCGCCGTCGTTCTCGGGCCTACCCGCCGGTCCTTCAGGATCGGTGTTGTCGTACACGGTGACGTTCACTCCCTCGTAATCCACCGCCGGGTCAATGCCGCCTACACTATGGGTCACCCATGCCCAGAGGGAAGTGATACGTACGAACTGTACGCCTTCACCCGGTTCAATCTCGAAATCGTCGGCAGCGGCCGCGGCGAACGGGACATCAGGCGCAAACTGACTGACGGGAGCGCCGTCGTCATCCAGGGGGAAACCGTTGTTGTACAGGTAGGGCGAGTGGTCGCACACGGGCGGCGGTCGAAGTGGATCAGCCCCACACGACGCATCCACGTGCCAACGACCTCCCTGAAAATCGCAACTGGCCTGCTCGACATCACCGAGGCACTGTCCCTCGAAACAGCAAGCCGCGACAGTTTCCTGAGTCTCTTTCCCGACGAGGATTTCCACGTGTACACCGTCGACACCCACTCCGGCAAGATCCTCGACCGTCAAGCCGAACAACCCGTTCCACGGCACCGTGAAGTAGTCCGGCCCTGAAACAACGTGCGGACCTGATACTACGCTCCCGTCGCTCAGGAACGACACGGTGGCCGACGTGACGACATCCAGCCCGTCCCAGTCCAGAAGATCTTCAACACCGATCATGAAGCACGCGTCCGTCAGTAGCGTGCTGGTGCCCTGATCCACGACCCCACCGGGGAAAAGCACGAAGCCCGGTGAGGCACTGGTGTCGATGACAAGCAAGTGTGTACCGTTGGCGTTGTCGGTTTTGGACTCCGTGACGGTGGGGATGTTGCCCATGACGTCGGTACGAGTGGTCTCCGCCACGGCGTCGTAGGTCACGATGTCGTTCTGCGCGCCGGGTAGTAATGGATCATAGATCCACCGGCAGTCGATATTGCCATCCTGATCGAGATCTGCACCGACCATGTGGTGGACGCTATAGGTCGTACCGATCGGCGTGGCGATAGCGCCGGTCGTCGAGTCGTGTGGTATTCCGAGAGCGTGCGGGATCGAGCACCCCCCCGTGCACGAAGGCCGGACAGACGAGTCTGGAGACGCATGCAGTGACTCGGCCGACAGGCCGATGCACGATAGGACGACGGCGAGGATACCCGCGACCCCGGTGCGCCTGATCGATTCCCATATTGTACGCCTGATCATTGCTGTATCCCCCTCTGTGTACCGGGACGGTCCCGTTTCACGTCTTCTTCAAAGGTCGCACCGGGAAATGCGCGGAACGCCGCGATGAGTGTGCCGAGAAGCTCGGCAGCCACATCTTGTTCACATTCCCGATTCCGTGGCGAATCCTCTGCGGCAAGTCCGCGGTTCCCTGTCTCTAATTATCCAACTCCAACTCAGAGCGTCTCGTGCCACCGTAGCCGCATCGAGGTAAAAGCGAGGATTGAAGGTGGGTGCGCAAGCGTGTTACCCGAGTCCCCCCTGTCAAGCCCGCGCTCGGTTCCCCCAAGCGTGACTCCCGCTCTCTGGCCGATCGCGTCAGCGTCACACGCCCGCTACAGGCTATGCGTCGGCGCTCTCCTCGAAACCCCCTTCGGTTCGTGCCTGGTCGTCAAGTAAACGGCCGCGTGCAGCGTATAGCACGCAGGGCCGTACTCTGGATCAGGCCGCCGCACTCCGGTTCGCATCCGCTCGAATTATCATAGGGCCGATAACAAACCGGGCACCCCACGGCGCACAGTATGATACCTCTTTCGAGCCGCCGTTCCAACCGGAAAACCATGCTTCGCAGAATGACACATCCTTTGAAGCAAGAAGAGCATATCGCGCTCATCCGTGCAATCGGTCTGTCGATCTGAGTGCAATAAAAGCACCTCGGCTGCGTTGAGCAGTTGGGACACCTGTCGTTCCCATAAGGTGTGGCGGGGAGGGGGTGCCACACATTCGAGGATATCGTCCGACACGTGTTATTGCCGGGGTCCCTTCGAGGCGCTCCTGCTGGGGCTCGCGAGACGCTCGGTGCGCCCGATAACCGACGACTCGATCAACCGGGTGCCTCTACCGTGTCAGTGGCGAGCGCTTGCGGTTGGGTATCCATGACCGGACCTTGTAATGCTGTCCGGCACGCATGAAACAGAATGATGTGATCGAAGACTTCGCTGGGGGGACGCATCCGACGCGGGCACCTGCCGGCCCCACGCCGTCACCAGGAGGGGGTTTCCTGTCAAGAACACGTGGCCTACCATGGGGCTGTCGACAGCAACAACGTACCAGGAGCTGCCGGGAGGGAGTCTCCGATGTCGTGGAAGCTCCCGAACCGGGGCGCTGGAGCCAAGGTCGGGCGCCCGGATCGAGCCCGACATTCTGGCTCATCGAGATGGCTGAAATGAGTGAGTCGCCTAAAACGCAAGGTAGAGATGTTATTCTCGAGTCCGTGGCCGACGGAGTCTTCACCGTCGACAAGGAGTGGCGGATCACCTCGTTCAACCGGGCCGCCGAGCAGATCACGGGGGTGTCGCGCGAGGAGGCGATAGGGCAGCGGTGCTGCGACGTTTTTCGAGCCAGCATCTGCGAAAGCGAGTGCGCCTTGAAGGAAACGCTGAACACCGGCCGCCCGACCATCAACAAGGCCGTCTACATTCTCGATGCCGGTGGACGGCGCGTACCCATCAGCATTTCGGCCGCCGTCTTGAACGACGCAGCCGGCAACTCGATCGGGGGGGTCGAAACATTCCGAGACCTGAGCATGGTCGAAGAGCTTCGCAAGGAGCTGGAGGGCACATACACCTTTGCAGACATCGTCGGTCGCGGACCTGCGATGAGGCAGCTCTTCGATCTGCTGCCTCAGATTGCCGACAGCACCAGCACCGTGTTGATCGAAGGTGCCAGCGGTACGGGCAAGGAACTCTTCGCCCGGGCAATCCACAGCCTCTCGCCTCGCTGCAACAAACGTTTTGTCGCGATCAATTGCGGCGCTCTTCCCGATACGCTGCTGGAATCGGAGCTGTTCGGGTACAAGGCCGGTGCGTTCACCGATGCACGGCGGGACAAACCGGGGAGGTTTGCGGTTGCGGAGGGTGGGACAATTCTCCTGGACGAGATCGGCGATGTGTCAGCCGCCATGCAAGCTCGGTTGCTTCGCGTGCTGCAGGAGCGAGTCTATGAGCCTCTTGGTTCCGTTGAGACTGTTGAGGCGGATGTACGCGTCATTGCCGCCACTAACCGAGACCTGGCCAAGCTCGTTCGCAAAGGCACGTTCAGAGAGGACCTCTTCTATCGGATCAACGTGATACGGTTGAAAGTACCGCCGCTCTGCGACCGCCGTGAAGACATCCCGCTCCTCGTGGACCGGTTCATCAGCAGATTCAACAGCCTGCAGAACAAGGACGTCGCCGGTGTCTCGGATGAGACGCTGGCGATCCTCATGGAGCATGACTACCCGGGGAACGTTCGTGAGCTGGAAAACATCATCGAGCACGCGTTCGTCCTTTGCCGGGGAGGATTGATCGAGCCGAGCAGGCTCCCGTCCTCCGTGCGCGGTGATGCCGGCCCCGTGCCGGCACGAGGCAAGAACCCTCGCACGCTCAAGGCACTCGAAGTGTTGCACATCGAGGATGCCCTGCGACGAAATGACGGCAACCGAACGGCTGCCGCCAGGGAACTCGGCATCAATCCCAGCACTCTGTTCCGCAAGATCAAGGCCCTGGGGATTGATCTTCCCCCTCGCGCCGGTTCCCAGGCAGCCGACAGTTCACTGGGCGGACCATCACCAGCGGAAAGGCATGCCGGGCCCACGAACCGGCTCCCAGGCAGCCGAAAGTCCACTGCCCGTTGAAAAAACGTCTAGGGAGCGTGAGGGCCGGCGACGACATCTTCGTCGACGAGAACTTCAGCGGTGTGGACAGCTTCAACCTGTCCCACGACAACGCCGGGAACCTCGTCGATACTTGGCACAGGGCTCCAATGAAACCGTGACTGTTCCGAGTTACCCCGGGTGCCACATACGCCTCGCTGACGGGCCGTAGCGCAGGCTTCCAGCCTGCAAACACCGTGCTTCCGCCACACCTGTATTACCTTCCACCGGTGCCAACCGATGCAACTGTGAATAGACCATTGACTGTCCCGAATTACCGTCCCGAATTACCGATCGAAACGGCGCAGCCGGTCTTGGAATCAATGGCCCTGGAGGCTAAGGGAACCAAGGTCGTGAGCCTGCGCCATGACATCACCACCACCGGCGAAGAGATTGTGGTCTTCACCTTGGCCGAGTCGACTCCTCTTCCGCGAAAAGACGAAACGGTAATAGTCCCTTCGGGCTCACAATGCATTGCACCGCCCCTGTGGACAAGACAAGGGGATTGTCTTCCGGGAGTCTTCTTCCCACCAGCATGTGAGCGATGTGGGGGCGCGCGGTCCGGCTCACGCTTAACGCGACGTACGCTCCTCCGAGGTGCCCGGCTTTTCCGAGTCTGTGCGGTCGCACGGAACGATCTCTTTCTGGCCTACCGCGACGTCCGTATCCTCGGACGGTTCAGACGCAGCCTGCTGATCACGGTTGAGCCGACGTTCGCGTTTGTCAGCCGCCTTCTGAGATTTCTTGATTCCACGTTGCCGTTTTTCGATCTCGCGCTCGCGCTTGCGAACTGACGATCTTCTTTTTGCCATACCAACTCCGTTGTTCGTGGGCGACTGTCGCGCGGCGTCTCCTCCCGCGGTCATCCCGATCCGTGTCATCCAACGCGGGGCAAGACGCCCACCTGCGCCAGCTCACTTCTGCATCGTCTGTTCTCGCGCGCATCTACTTAGTCGAACGTATCCATAAACTCGGCAACTCTGAGCGTACGCAGATTACCAGCGGTCGCGCCCACCGCCGCCACCACCGCCTGTTGGTCGCGGCTTGGCTTCGTTTACCTTGATCGTGCGGCCGCCAAAGTCCTTGCCATCGAGGGCCGCGATGGCTGTTCCAGCTTCAGCATCCGAGTTCATTTCGACGAAACCGAAGCCCTTGCTCTGGCCCGTGTCCCGATCCGTGATCACGTTCACGCTAGCCACGGTGCCGTGGCCCGCAAACAACTGCTCGAGGTCAGGACCGCTGACGTCGTAGCCGAGGTTTCCAACATACAATTTCCTACCCATCATGAATCTCCTCGAGAGACCGACGAGCCAGTTCCAGCCGTTCCGGAACACGCGCTGCTTGGACGCAACCTCACACCGCGTCACGATTGACGCCATGCGCCTTCACGTGCGGAGCTGCGAGACAAACGCTCCTTCTTGTCGAAGGAAACAGACGGATGTCGGGCAAGCGTGGCCGGGGTCAGTGGAAACTGGATGCTCGGACTCTCTAAGCTTTCTGCGGCGATTACCGCGCGTCGTTTGCCTGGCGGCACCGAACTCGGACAGCAACCTGCTGTCCTCCAGGGCGCCAGGCCGCCATTCGAGCCTCAGTGACCAGTCCTAATCGGGAGAGCATACCCGCGCCAGCAGGCAAATCCTCAGGAAGGGAATCAATCATCGAAGATCGCTACTACCGAGATCATACGTCGTCTTGACCGGCCTGCCAAGTGAGCTTACGACTTTTTCTTGCCCGACCTGAGATTCCCGTCTTCTCTCGAAGCAGGAATGATCCTGCAAAGTGGAACCTACCCCAGGCGACACCCCATTATTTCGCCGCTGAGCCGGGTCTGGCGATCTGACCCCGGACGCGCTGGAGCCCGTCAGGCAAACTGAATAACATCGCCTACGTGTCCGATGAATCCCTCCTCCCGAGAATCCAGACCCAAGGTGATAGCTTGTCCTGCTGGTGCCAGTCGTCGCGTGCGTTGTCCCGATTCAAGCACATGTCACCAGCCTTGACTGATCGTTTGAGCCGCTACCACAAATCCAAAAAGAAGGCGGTGGGGGCGTGAGCGTGCCCCCTGAACTGACACTGTGAAACCAGAAATGTGCCGGGGAGCCGAGGCTAAGCGGCCAGGCATTGGCACCGGCCTTGTTAGGCCGCCCTTAGCACTAAAACGCCAAGAGTTTGGCATCCCGGGGAAGAGTTGCGGCACAAGAGAGGAGGCTCGCCCAGTCCGGGAGGGACGAAAGACAAGCCCTGGGACCATGGACACCCCCATTTGCCCCCCGGCCCCGGAAAGGGCGAAAGAACAATCGGCGAGGGTCCTGCAGCCCTTACGGGGCTCGATGGCGCAGGCGACACCGCCCCAGGGTTCACGTCCCGGGGCTACTCTCTGCCGCCCCGTTGGGGCTTGGTTCTTCCGTGGCGATAGCACACCCTTGCATGCTTCTCGCAACTCGCCGCGTTTTCCAAGCGCGCTCACGACGCCACGGGATCCGGTCTTGGCGTTGTAGTATTAGGTAGGTGTCGGCGCGGGACCGCGGCGAGCAACGGCAATTGATCGCGAAGGTTCACGGCCTGAAACACGCGAGACAAGCCAGCCCACCGAAGTACCAGGCCGCTTGCGTGACAAAGGTTGCGGACACTGTCCGCCGTCACCGATTGAGGGCGTCCGGTTCACGCCGGGCATCTGCTTGTCTGTCGAAGGGAATCGGCGTCGCTTTGGGAATGCCAACCGCCCGGCACCGAGTGCACCGTAGCGCAGGCTTCCAGCCTGCCAACACCGTGCAAACGCAGGCTTCCATCCTGCAATCACCGTGCAAGCGCAGGCTTCCAGC